>CAXTCH010000012.1:0-18534 GCA_964241945.1 uncultured Mucilaginibacter sp. | reverse complement strand
TGCATTTCCAAATTCGACGGAAACATGTGCTCGGCTGCCGAATATTCAGCCATAGCCTGCTGCATATCATGCTTTTCAACGCTCAGGTCGCCGTTGTTCATGTGTTCATAAGCACGTTGCAATTTCAGCAGGCGGTCCAATTCAGGAATTGGATTAAGGTTATCGTCCACCCGTAAATCAATCAGTTTATCGTTCCAGATTTCTTTAACGGGTGTACCTGATACCACAATCAGCGCGGCCGATTGCCTTCCGCGGATATCACCGCCTGCTGCCTGTGCCGCTTTAAGGCAGGCCACCATACGCTCGGCTAAAGGTATTTTTTCAGTTTTCAGAAAAGCGGCCTCCATGGCTTTACACACTTTGTCGGTAAGCATCATGTTGGATTGTACCGAATAATTGGCGCCATGCCGGTCGGTAGCGTAAGCGATACAGCTTTTACCGGTGTATACGGCCGATTGTCCCTTTGTATTCAAAAACGCGACCTGGCGCACTTCGCGACCGGCATCTTTAGATAACAGTTCATTCAATGCCTGCTGCGGATCTTGTCCACTCTGCATTAATTGTAAGCCCAGAGGCCCATAGGATTTATTGATAAACGATTGCGTAGCTACCACACCTACACCCGATTTCCCCCAGATTACCGAAGTACCCACACTGAACCAATGGCTCTGCACCGCAGCCGCCATTTGGCCCGTAGCCGGATCGCGGGCTACGATAGAGAAGGTGTGGGCCAGCGGTTCTTTGGTTTTATATACCTGCTGAGCCTGCGCGAAACTGACAACAGTTATAAATAATGCTACTAACAGTTTTTTCATGCGGTTAATTTAATATTAATCCGCCGGAGACTTATGAAATGGAAGGAATAAAAAATGCCATTCTAACAGGAATGGTATTCAGGAAATTATTGATAAAGCAGGTATTAAACTCTCACC
This sequence comes from uncultured Mucilaginibacter sp., assembly GCA_964241945.1. GTDB lineage: Bacteria > Bacteroidota > Bacteroidia > Sphingobacteriales > Sphingobacteriaceae > Mucilaginibacter. Next base: position 17,602 of record CAXTCH010000012.1, on the reverse strand, counting down.
CAGTCTTTTTTCTCAAAATCGTACTGCTTAATTACTTTGGCAGGATTCCCTGCCGCTACCGAGTAGGGAGGGATATTTTTAGTCACCACTGCCCCTGCGGCAATTACACTGTGCCTGCCAATGGTTACTCCGGCAGTAATGACAGCATTGGCGGCAATCCAGCATTCGTCTTCAATTATAATAGGAGCCTTAAGAATGGGTTGCTGGTGAATGGGTTGTGTTACATCGCGATATTCATGATTCAAACCGCTGGCTACAATGTTTTGCGCAAATATTACATGGTTGCCAATGGTAACCGGCCCGATAATCACATTGCCCATGCCGATAAGCGTATGGTGGCCAATTAATACATCGCCTACGCCATTGTTGATGGTACAGAAATCTTCGATAATTGATTTTTCGCCCAGACTGAACTTATTAAAGGGCAATACATCCATACGGGTGCGACTACGTACAGTTGCTCCTTTGCCCTTTTGATGAATAAACGGGTTAACCAGCACCTTTACCCAGCCACGCGGCCGTGCTTCATCTTTTGGAATCAGCAGCCGGTGCACCAACTTTTTCAGTCCGGCGTTATTTTTAATCGTATTTTTTATCGACATGTAAAAAGCAATACCGTGTTTAAAAAGCTAAGTTATCCTGTTTGCGTTTGGCCTTTTCCCAAACTGCGCTCTGGCTGCCCGCCATGTAGCGGAATATGCCCCGGATAACTGCATAATTCATCATGCAAAAATAGTAAGGAATAAATAGCAGTTTGACTTTTATCTGCCGGGTTTCGAGCAGCCAGCCTGCTAAAGAGGCCAAATAGAAACCAACTTGGGCAACCATTAACAGCGCATACGAAATACCAGCGCTGCCTTGAACAACAATGGCAATATTCAATAATAAAGCCAGTATCATCAAAAAGGGGACTATGGTCCAGCGCAGTACCCGGTGGCTCACATATTCAAAGGTGAGTACGGGTATTTTGAACGGATTAAGTAAAGGTTTTAATCGGAGTATAGATTGTATACCTCCGGCAGCAATCCGTATTTTACGTTTCAACTCTTCCTTTACACTGGCCGATGATGTTTCGGTTGCATAGGCTTCCGGTTCGTATATTACCCGGTAGCCGTCTATAATAACCAATAAAGAAATCATAAAATCGTCCAGAATGGTATCGGGCGCCACAGGCCGGTATAAACCCGTACGAATGCTGAACAATTCGCCCGCAGCCCCTACTACCGAATATAATTCGGAATCCCAGGTTTTTAATTTTGATTCATATTTCCAGTAAAAGCCCTCACCAGCGGTGGCATCTGCGGTTTCCTCAACGGCTACCCGTTTCTCACCAGCTACAGCGCCCACTTTGGCATCGGTATAATGGCGGCAAATATGGGTTAGCGCTTCGGTATTTAAAAAGGTGTTGGCATCCGTAAATACCACCACCTCTGAAGTAACCTGCTCCATAGCGCGGTGTACGGCAGCAATTTTGCCGCTGCGGGCCGGCGTATGCATTAATTGAATCTGTGGATATTGTGCGATGATATCCGGCGTACGGTCAGAGGAGCCGTCTGTCACAAAAATATAGCGCAGCTTGCCTGCAGGATAATTCAGTGCCAAGCTGTTTTTAATCTTATCGGCAATAAAACCTTCCTCATTATAAGCTGCTACCACCAGTGTACAGGTAGGCAATGCAGCGTCATCAGCTACCGGAATAACCGGTTTGCCACGCAGGGTACGCTTAATTTTAATTATGAAATACAAAAAAATACCATAGCCAAAAAAGGCATAGAACACCGTAAATAAGCTAATCAAGAGTAAAGCGATCATAAAGTTTGAATGGGGTATCCTAAGCGGGTACTGTTTTTGTTTTCGGTGGCATTCCACCAAATGGCTTTTAGCAACAGGCCGGTAAAGCCTTTGTAACCCTTGCGCAAGTAATTGATAATATTGCGCGGGGCAACCATGGCTATAAAATAAATATAGAAGAATAACCTGGCCGGCAAAGGCGCATTACGGCGAATAAACAGGATGCGGTTGCGGTTCATGAAATATTCCTTCAACCCGCTGGCTTTACCTACTGACATAGATTCTTTATGGTAGATCAACGCCGCCGGTTCAAGCCAAATCTGGTAACCTGCCCGCCGGATGCGGTCGCACCAGTCCATTTCTTCGTAATACAAAAAGAAGTGTTCGGCCATTAAACCGGCCTTACCAATAGCCTCGCGTTTTACCATCATGGCTGCGCCGTGCGCATAGCCGGTGAGGCCGGCGCTATGGTCATATTGGCCTTGGTCCGGCTCAAACTGCCCGATACAGGAGTTGCGGGCAGTATAATAATTCATTGGGGTAAACCCGGCATATTGTACCACATCCGGCTGGTCGAAGTAATTAATTTTAGGCGACACGACACCTGCCTCAGGGTGCGCATCCAGTACATTTACCAAGGTTTGTATTAGGCCGGGCGTAAACTCTGTGTCGTTATTCACCAAAAACAAATAATCGCCTTTAGCGGCTTTAATGCCCAGGTTATTGCCGCCTGCAAAACCCAGATTTACTTCCGAACGAATAAAGCTGACTTCGGGATACCGCTCTTCCCATTCAGGTATGCTGTTTACCTTGCTGGCGTTATCAACTACGATAATTTCAACAGCAGGGTACGTATTAGTGGCATTTATAGAATCTAAAAGTTGTTCCGTAATATAATTTTGATTAAAATTGATACTTATAATTGAAACAGTCTTCATTGCACTATGCTTACGGGAACCAGATACAAATGTTAGTTGAAAGTATCATTTTAAAATGAATATTGACAATAATATAAAAAATGGAACAGAGAGCTTTGAGCACATTGCGAAAAGTGATCCCGATATAGACCACAAACTGGACGAACTTATCCATTTGCTGGCCGATAATGATATCGACAGCGACAAGGCCAGGCAGTATAAAAAACGTTTCAACCAGGCTATAGATAATTTTATAGTACATCATAAAGGCATCGGGTTTTTCGGGAGACTAAGTAATAAACGCGGTGCTGTGCGGGAGGACAGACGCGATAATTTTACCCTGCTGCTTTCTGCTCATCAGTCTAACGGCCGTGTATCGCGAAAATACATTAGGGTAGAGCTTTTAAACAGGGTTATATTGGCAATCATCAGCCTGATTATGATTACCCTCGGCTTTGCCATGATTATTATGCCTGCGCCCCCCTATTTTGAAATGTTTACCATTTTTTATTTCAACCGCGATGACGGCGTTACGCTGATGGACCTGATTTCGCTGCTTATAATTTTTGCAGGTATTTATTTATTCATCAGGGCAGTGACCAAACCACTCGGCTTAAAACGTTGATTGAGCAGATCTAACCCCAAATAAATTTATCGATAAACGATAGCGTACATTTTATAAGATCAACTCGTGCCGCCTTTCAGGCATGCACTTCATCCGCTCTTTTACTCTTCGACAGGTAATTATTAACAAAAGATTTAATCTCTTTAATACCTTGCTGATAGATGCTGAAAAATGAAAACGGATAATAGCCCTTTACCACTTTATAACCATAAATCAAACCCACCAGTGCCGGGAAGATGGTGGCAACGGTAACCCCGTATAGATTATGCGTAATATGAATACCAATTAAATCGGTAATTACATTGGCTGCCAGCATGGCCAGTATACGGTATAAATTAACGCGCGGCTTATTAATGGCATCAATAGATACTCCGAAAAAGCGTTCGGCAGGATTCAAAAGCGAAAAGGTCATGAACAGGCGGAACACATTGGCCGCCTCGGTGTGCACATACTTACCACCACCAATTAAACTAATGGCAAAATCGGCCAGGAAAACAGCTATAATGCTTACCGGTATCAGCATCAAGGTCAGCATGCCTACATAGCGTTTCAGCGTGAGCACAAACTCGGGCCGGTTATCGCGGTTAAAAGCCTGCGACAGGGTAGGCATAGCCGTGGCGACGAAACTACGCAGCGGTATTTCGATAATTTGTGTTAAACTTCCGCCTAAATTATAAATAGCTACGGCTGCCGGGCCGGCGGCTCCTAAGGCAAAGTTGATGATGTACACATCAGAGGTGCGGAAAAGGTTACTACTAAGGGTAGAGGTTACGCTGAACTTGCCAAAATCATAAATCTCTTTCATCGCTTTTTTGCTGCGCCTGGCCAGTGTATGAAAATCTGTCCAACCCATTAGCAATACATAAATACTTGCAAAGGTATTGGCTGCATAATAGGTGTATAATAAAGTTTGTAAGCTGATATGATGGGTTAAGGCTAACGTAATAATTGATAAAAGAATGGTCCCCTGTGTGGCAATGCGGATATATAAAATGCGGTCAAATCGTTGGTTTCCCTGCTGTAAGCAGGCCGCTACAAATGTTGGAATGGTAATAAGAAAGACACCGCCATACCATTTTACAAAGAATGCAATACTAACATCGCTGATGTGCGGAAGCAGGAAATAAACAGGTATATTGATCAGCGCCAGCGTTAAGCTAATTAATATAGCTAAAAACCACATCGACCCGGTAACTTCATCGGCTCTTTCTTTATCCGTACCCGAATAAAATTTGATGAAGGCCACCACTAAGAATCCGGTGCGGAAAGTATCTACCGTAACAAATGAGGTTTGGAAAAATACCCAGATACCTAAATCGCGGATGGGCAGTACCCGTGCGAGGATTCCAATGGTAATTACGCCTACTGCAGACATCATCACATTGCCGGCCAGCGATAGAAAGTGCTTGTTTTTAATGGCCGCAGTAAGTTTTGCTAACATAAACCGAAAAATATTTTAGCCCTGAGGCAATAAAAATAGCTTTTAAAATAAAAGGTTAACCCGTTTGCCCTTACAATAATTAAAGATCAGGTCCGGTAAACAGGATGTGCATTGGTTGCGTCTACGTTTGATTTGGACAGAAGTTCGGGCCTTACGGCAAGAATAGCCTCACAAATTGCCTTTACACTGTTCTCCCAGGTATGTGAGGAAGCAAACTTTATTCGTTGCTCCTGCAGGGCCGGGCTGTCATCATCCAGCGCTTTCTGAATCAGCTTTACATAATCTTCGCCGGTATCGGCCAGATAGGTGTACGGCTCAAATATACGCATGGCTTCTGTACGGGTAGCTACCACAGGTTTACCCATGGCCAGATATTCATCAATTTTACGGGGATAGTTGCCCACAGTAACCTGGTTAAGCGTTTGCGGATTAAGGCATACGTCAAATGCGTTAATGTAATCAGGCAGTTCGCTCACCGGCTTCGGGCCCAAAAAATGAATATTATGAATATGATGCAGGCGGCTTGCTTGGAATGTTTCATCTTCAGGGCCTACCAGTACAATGGTCCAGTCGGGCCTTTGGCCGGCTATAAAGGCTAACAATTCAATATTCAGCCGGATACTTTGCAGGGCGCCCACATAGCCAATAACAGGGCCTTTCAGTGAAGCAACATCAGCCGGCGGCGGAGTGCTGCGGTCATAACTTGTAAACATATCCAGTTCACAACCCTGCCCTACGTAATACGAGTGGGGATTATGCCGGCGGCAATAATCGGCCAGGTAAGTGGAATTGGCGGTGCACACATCGTTTTTGGCAATCAGCTTAGGTTCCAGTTCCGTGCCATGAAATTTCCAGTAATCCACACTCAGCAAATAATCGCGCGAATAGTAAACGCTTACCTTAGGCTTTAACAGCTCAGGCAGATAATAGCTGCGAAAAATATCGCTGTCGTTAAACAGGATATAATTTTTAAAGCTCAAAGCGGTAAGGGCTTTCTGAATGGATTGTGCAAAGCGCCGGTTGTTAATGTTGTTAATTAAATCAAACAAAGCGCGGTTAGGCAGCCAGTTAATAGATTCGAGGGTAACGTCCGGGTAATAAGTCCACAAATAATCATGTACCTTAATAAGGCCTGTTTCCTCCTCATTAATTACATCTAACCTGAACTTTACTTTAGGGTTGTTTCGCTGCTTAAAGCGGGTAATACGGTCAAGTGCATAGTTAACATACAGCACCCGGTTGTACTTACTGAACTCTTCGGCAATATTTTTACAGTTACTGCCAATGTCAGTGTCCCAGGGCTGCTGCCCTACAACAATTATATCCTGATTTCTGATGGTGGGGTCAATACTCATTTGAAACTATAGGGTCGGGTAAGTGCTCGGCAGCTTTCTCAGCAGCCAGTCCTTTATCCAGCCGCAGGCAAACAGTCATCATTGCTGCCGACAGGTAAAAGACCAGATTAGCAGGATATTGTACGATAGCTTCCTGCGGAAAGTTGCCAATATTGTAGGCAAATACCACCAGCACAGCACCCAAACAGTAACTTTTAAGTTCGGGATCTTTGATTAAATAATAATTGTTGATGCCTGTTTTAAGTATGGTAAACATCAGTATGCAAAACAGCAGAAGCCCGATCGGACCTAATTCCACCGCTACGCGGATATAGCCGCTATCGGGGGGGAAATTAGCCAGATAAGAGGTTGGCGCAAAACGTGCGCCCCAGGTTCCGGTAGCTCCCAGGCCACCACCCATAGGGTGCGTTTGTATATAGGGTTGTATAAGTTTTTGATTTTGCTTGCGCACCAGATACGAAGCATCCTGGCTGGGGCGAAAGGCAGTTTGGAAACGATACAGCGTGGGGTTGGAGGTAGGCACCATAATTAAAAAAGCCAGTCCTATAGCTCCTGCCAGAGCGCCCATCAATACATAGCGGTTAAACTTTAAGATACACAGCATCGCCATGGCGATGGGCAGCAACACGTTGGCTCCGCGTGTACCTGAGTATAGCATACAGTTTAAACAGAAGACGGCAATAAATCCATAAATAATTTTGCCGGACATTTTTTTTGTTCCGGTAATGAGGCAGATACAAAGGATAGCCGATACCGACATAAAATACGAAAAGGTAACCGGATCGGAGTAAATGGAAAATTTACGCCAGTGCCCGTCAATCAATAACAGACTCGGAATAAACGGGTCGGAATTTAAATAGGCATTTTCAAAAGCGGTAAAACCGATGTATTCTTGCTTCATGGCATAAGCGGCGGCTACAACGGCGGCAGCAAGCCATACTTTAACCAGCAGGCGCAAATACTTTATGGTGTTAACGTGGTATAAAAATACAAAATAGGTAAGCGCTACAATAGCCACTGTACGAATGGTATACAACCAGGCCAGCCGGGAGGCTGCCACCGGGTTAGCTACTTCCAAAATGTTATAAGCAATCCAGATAAGTAACATCAGGGCGATGCTATTTTTAAACAGCGCCCAGTTTTTTTCGTACTTCTGCTTTATGATGATGGTAATTACCAGCAACAGTTGCAGCCCGTCCATAAGGGTGCCCGGTTGTGAAAACAGGTTTGCCCGGCTGATGAACGCCAGGGAATTGCCCAATGCGAACAAAATAATGATACCAAACTTAGGATAAGCAATAACGGCATATAAAACCGGCAGCGCAATAAGCGCACCTAACGTAAGTATACCGAAAACCATGCCTCCGTAACCAATGCCAATGGCTATACCTACAGCTATCCCTATCAAAAATGCTTTACCAAGCGGACTTTGAAACTTTTCGGTAACAATGACTTTTTTTAGCAGCGCTGCAAAACCCCGGCCGGATTTATCCGGGTACACAGCAGAAAAAGAAGTATTTGCCGGTTGCTGTGCCACGCTTAAAAGAACAATATCTTAATAAAAAAAAAGAAGGTACTGATGAAAGCCACCACAATAGCCGCAATGCGGGTTATTTTATTCAATAAGTCCTTCATGGCAGGGGCAGACCAACTGCCGCGTAAATGCCGGGCCGAGGGGGTAAACTTCATAATTATGAATTAAAGCTTTCACTGCTGCTGTTGTAAGAGTGCGTAGTAGCTACCGAATGCTGGTTCGCTTTGCGCACTTTTAACAGGGACAGTACCTGATAAAACACAAATTTAGGAATATTTATCAGCGACTGGTATATCCTTTTATCGGTAGGCGATTTAACCAACGCAATGTAAAACCCTGCGGTGAATAAAATAAAGCCTATCAGCCAAATTGCCACAGCCGCAAAGCTGATAAACACATTTGCCAACATACAGAACATTGCAAGGATAAGAAAGATAAACAGCGGAGGCCGCAGCAAAATTAAACCAAACAGAAACTGATTGCGGCTGAAATGGGTAATTCCCTTAAATAAAATACCAAAACCAAACTTGAAATATTTGAACCAGGTGTTAATCCAGCGGGAGCGTTGTTTTACCAGCTGATCGGTATGGGTGGTTTTCTCATCGTATACAATAGCCTCACCGGTAAAGGCGATGCGTTCATTACGGCCAATAATAGCGGCCTGCAATACCTTATCAAAGCCGGCACCGGTTACATCCAGATGTTCCAGACAGTCGCGGTATAGCTGAGTAGTAAAAGCCATGCCCGAGCCGGCTAAGGTAGCCGATGAGCCTAATGTAAACAGCACTTTGCCATCATAAAAATGATAGTAAATATCGCGGGCCGCATCCAGGCAGGCATAAGTCGTGTTCAAATTTTTTGCTTCGCGGATGCCCTGTACTGCGGTAAAGCCCTGATTGAACAATAAATTCAATTGATTAAGATATTCAGGATCTACCAGGTTATCGCTGTCAATGATGGTCAGCCGTTCATGCGCCCGTTTAAAACGGTGAATGGCATAAAAGTGTGAGCGGGTATTGCTGCCTAAAGTTTCTTCGGGGCGCAGAATAACAACCCTGGGGTCGTCAAAATGCAGGCTGCTGATATCACATTTATCGGCAACTATATAAATCAGGTAATTGCTGTAATTGAGCTGTAGAATAGATGTTATTACATCAGGTATAGCCGTAACCTGCTCATAAGCGGTTACAATAATGGCATAGTCGGCTTCAGCAACAGGTGCTGCAACTGCCGTTGTGCTGCTTTTTTTTACCGTATACCACAGGTACAGCAAAAACGGTAAAAACAGGTTATATCCAATTACAATTTGGAATGCTATCCAGATGGTTTTAAGCGCTATCATATCCCACAGTTTTACGCAAAGCGGCGCTGTATTGTTGTTTTAAGCTTTCACATCAGCCACTGCCTGGTCAGGTTCTACCTGATTCAAAATCCATCCGGCAAAGCGCTTGTTCAATGATTTCATAAACCTGAAGGATGGCTGCTGCGTATCTTTCAGTTTATGTCCTGCCCCGAACACGGTTACCACTTTATCAGCAAAAAGTGTCCATTCTTTTGATTTATTTAGCGTATTCAATGCAGAGGATTCAATCAGGATTACATCAAATATCTTTTTCAGCCGGTTAAAGGTTTCTTTGATGCTATGCTCATCATTAACTTCCAGCAATGAAATATCGCCTCCTTTGTTACCCAAAATGGTGATTTTTGAATTGCCTGCCAAGCTGGTATCGGGTACCATGCCTTTTAAATAATCCTCAACATACAGCTTGGCTTTCACAGCGTCGGTAATACTCGGATTTTCAAAGTTGCCGTCAATAAGCAATACCCTTTTGTTAATCAGCGAATAGGCATAAGCCAGGTTCATGGCCAGGAATGTTTTTCCTTCCGCCTGCGATAGACTGTTGATTAACAAAATCTGTTTGCCTGCCATTACATTGTCCATTTCAAAACGAATGGACTGCAGCAGGTTTCTGAACAGGCGTAGTTCGCCTTCTGAATGGCTGTCATTCCAAACCCTGCGTAAGTCGATTGACGAACCGCCTAAACGATACAGATAGCCCAGTACCGGTATATTGGTGCTATTAGCCAGACCGCGAGGGTTATAAATATTATTGTCGAAGTAGAATGAGCCGAACAGAATAACAATAGCAGCTACCTCTGCAATAAACGCGCTTAAGATAACCAGCAGCATTTTTTTAGAAGGCTGAGGCGCTTCGGGCATACCGGTTTCAATCTGGCGCAGCTGCGCCGAGAAGTTAGCGTCCAGTGTGCTTTGGTTGTATTTGCCCAATACATCCAGGTATTCGGAGTTGGCTACGGTAATAGCGCTTTCGTCAGCCTGTACTTCGGCCTCGTGAGGCACAATGGTGGTGATGCGATTGTTCAGTTTGGCCAGCTGATTTTCAATCAGTGGAATGCTTCCTCTGGCTAAATCATATTGTATCTGTAAATTTAGCTTGGCCTGTATCAGGTTAGCTTTGGTGTTGAGCGGGTTAACAATATATTTATCAGACGCCTGATTAATTTGATTGGCAATTACACGGTTCAATGAATCCAGCCTCGGACGGTAGCTTTCATCAAAGCCGCTTTCAATGTACTGCTGGTTTAAGGCCTGCTGCTGCTCACGGGTGTTCATGATTTGATTGTTCATGCGCACCATTGAGCTTTCCACATACTTACGGTCGGCCGGGTTAAATTGCCTGTCAATATTGCGCAGAGCGGTCAGGTTAGAAACCGCATCTTTTTTAGCCTGCTCTTCACGGCTTTCAAAATCAGCAATCTGTGCATACAGGGCACGGGCTTCTTCGTTGGTGTTGAGTACTTTGTGCGCAATTTTGTAGTTCTTCAAGTCATTAATGCGCTTGTTCAATGTATCCAGCTTATCGTGTACCAACTGGCCCAAAAAGGTAACCGCCCGGTGCTGATTGGCTTTTACCAATGAGGTATAATAAGTGATAAACTCATTGGTCAGTGTGTTAACTACCGTAGCTGATAGCTGCGGGTTTTCAGACTCATATTCAATATTAATGAAATCACTTGTTTCGGCCCTGTAGATGGTCATCTTTTTTAACAGCGACTGGTCGTCATATTTCATTGACCCCAATACCTTAGCCAGGCCGTTTTCATCCTGATTAAAAAGGGAAAGTGATTCGCGTTTGTTGCTTTTATCGGTATATACGTCAATGGCATGCTGTCGGGCGCTCTCATTAAGCTGTAACAGCAGCTTGCTGGGTTTGCGGTAAGGATGATCGCTTTTTAAATCGTGCAGAATCAGTTTGTAGGATATCTGATCGAGCATCTTCTTTGATTTCAGTATTTCAATGAGATTACTGAATGCCTGACCTACCTGTTGATCTTGGGTGGCCGTTGTGCTGTTGGATGAAACTTTGGTAACATTAGTTTGGTCGACAATGCCTGTGGCAATCTGCGATTGCGATATGTAAGAGTCGGCTTGGTTGCGGACTAAAAAAAATGTAATAATTACTGCTACAATCGGCACAATAACTAAAGTGAGCCTGTGCTTTTTTAGCAGTTTAAAAAAATTACCAAATTCCATTATTTAATATTTTCTAACTTATCGCCTACCATTTGTTCCAATGCCGCTTTGGCAATCAGTAAGTTGGTTTCGGCTTGTGACATCGATTCGTTTTGCTGTGAAAGCTGCGCCTGGGCACGCAGGTAGTTTTCAAAGGTTTCTTCTCCTTTTTCGTACCGGTGCCTTAAATCCTGAGTTAAATTATTGGCATCCAGTACCGCCTGGTGCACATTTTTAACAGATTGCAGCCGGCCTAAATAAGTGTAATACCTTGAGCGTACCTCGTATTCCAGCGTACCCAGATATTCCTGCTGTTCGCTGTTAATAGCGCCCAGTTCCTCTTTCGCCTGCTTTATACTGGCGGGTTTTTCAAGCAAGGAACCTAAATTGACGTATAAACCTGCTTGTAAGCCGTTAAAATAGGTATAAGCAGCGCCGCCGGTGGTTTGCGTGGTGTTGTTATTGTTAGGCGAGTACAGGTAAGAAAAGGTAAAGGAATCGAACCAGGAAATTTTGGTTTTGTTCACGTTGGCTTTAGCGGCGTTTACCCGATGGGCGTTAGCTTTTACGCGTGGGTAATTGGTTTTAGCCATATTGATAAGCCTGTCCAGATAGCTTTCAGAAACCGAAGAGATTACGGAGGAGGACTGACTGGTCGCCTGGGCATTTGCGTGTGTAAAAGCACATACCAGTGACACAGAAAGTAAAGCAATCAGGGGATAACTTTTATTCATTTACACTTATACTAAAACCTTAATCAAATAGTTTCGAAAAACGCTTGCAGCAGCAGCCGGCAGCGTACGCATTGAGCCTCATTTTCAGCAGTTCATTATTGCCTTTATGTTAAGGCCTCAGCGGTTGCAATATTCCCGGAAATGTGTAAATATCAAAAAAAGGAATGACAATCAATAGCGCTTTTATTTTAAAAAAAGGCGGGCCTTGCCCGGAGCGTCAAATTATAATTGATCAAGCATGTCAAAAATCTCTCCTTCGCCGGCAGGCTTAAATTTACGGCCAAACAAGTCATTGGTTGAAGTTTTGAGTTTCTCAAAATCTTCTACATCCAGCGACTTGGGGTGCAAGCCCCCGGCCGACCAGTCAATGTACCGGCAATCATCATTAACTAACTGGCTGCTGTATTCTGAATTGCAGAGAATAGTTTGGAACGCTATTTCTTCGCCGGCCCAGGTGAAAGCAAAAAAGTGATTTAACTTTTTATCGTTTTCCAGCTTGTTAAGCACATAAGTAGCACAATCAGGAGTTAGCGTCCAAAACATTCCCTTGCCATAAGGCTTCAGGTTGTACGGAATTTTCCGATGCGGCAGCAGGGCGTTTACCAGCTTTTGTACCATATGCTTGCCTTTAAAGTTCATATCACCCAGGTAATATTTCTTTAAGCGCATGGCAGCTTCTGTCCACTCGGTATTAATGTCCCAATACTCAATAAACTGTTTGCCCTGGTGCTTATTTAAAAAATCAAGTATCTGACCGGCTGATTTCAGCGGATAATCCTGTCCGCTTAATAAATTGAAATAGTCGTAAGTTCTGCCACTTGCCAGTACATCTTTTATACAGCTCAGTATGGCCCGGGTGGTGCTAAAACCTGCCCAGCGAACATCAATTCTTTCTTTAACTAAAAATACGTTTGGGTATTGGGTAAGGTACCGGTATTGTTCAATGTCCTTCTTTTTATCAATATGAAGGTAATAGTCAAAGTGCTCTGTACCTAACCTTTTTATCATCCGCTCAGTTAAGCGGGGATCAGTATAGGTAACAACAAGATTAGCAACTTTCATTAAAATATGTGGGCGAAATGTGAATAAAGATAAAGGCTACCGTATTAAAATTTTTCTAATGTATCTAAATTTCTACGATTTCAAACGTGTCAATGTTAGTTTTTGATCAGGGGTATAGTTGGTTTACAGTAAATTATTCGATGGCTAAGTTATAAATGTAACTTCATATTTACCTAATAAAATTTATTCTCGTCCGTTTTAAGTAAATCTTATTTAGTTAAATTAGATGAAATTTAATTAATAAGGTAATTTTATCTGTTACTTAAAAAGCGTTTATTTGCGTTGCCCCCATTCATCTGAACTATTGTAATGGTTTTTAACTTATCGCGATTGATAAAAATGTTTATCCTGTGCGCCTTGTTCGTAACCGGAATAACTGTGCTGTATGCACAGCCCGGAAAAAGGCAGGCACATTTGAGCAGCACAACAACGTTTGTTAAAACGGCAGCTGTTGCAGGCATTGCTTTTGTTACTCCGGCAGGCTTTAAAGAGGTAAAGCCTTTAAGCTATGAAGATGTTCAGTTCAATTATGCACTCAATTTACCCGATGAAGGTTTTGAAGTTCATTTTAAAGTTACACCGCTTAAACAAAAATGGACGGCTTATGAACATGCCGCTTCAGTTGACAGGCAGATGATAGCCAACCCCGACTCTGCTTACCTGGAAACCGGAAAAAATATGGCTAAGCTGTTGAGCGCTGATGGAACCTTTTTCCCCCGTCAGCTGCAGGAAAATGCCCTGACCGATTATAATGCTGATGAAGGTAAAACCTATTTAGTAAACCTGAGCGATATGCCCGAAACCCGGCATTTCAGCTACGCATTAATTATTACTCTTCAAAAAGATCATGTGGGAAGCCTGTTGGCCATCTGCTTTACCAACGATAAAGGCCCGGGCTTTTTTCAGAACATTAACCGCGTTAAAAACTGCCTGAAATTTAAATAATGCTAATTTATTTAGTATATTTGATAGGGCTTTAATTTAGGTTAAAGCGTTACTTTTGGCGTTCGGGTAAACTGTTGGTAGGTTTATCCGTACCAGTACTTATTTTGAACTATTGATTATGGCAGAAAATACAAGTTACAGTGAAGACAGTATCCGTTCGCTCGACTGGAAGGAGCACATCCGCCTGCGGCCAGGTATGTACATCGGTAAACTGGGCGATGGCTCAGCATATGATGATGGGGTGTATGTACTATTGAAAGAGATTGTTGACAACTGCATAGATGAATTTGTGATGGGTGCTGGCCGAACTATCGAAATAAGTCTAAGCGATCAGAAAGCTTCAGTGCGCGATTACGGCCGTGGTATTCCGCTGGGAAAGGTAATTGATTGTGTTTCCAAAATAAATACCGGTGGTAAATACGACAGTAAAGCCTTCCAGAAATCAGTAGGTTTAAATGGGGTGGGTACCAAAGCGGTAAATGCGCTTTCCAATGCCTTTACAGTACAATCATACCGCGACGGCCGCACCAAAATTGCTGAGTTCACCAAAGGAGAATTGGTTCGTGAGGAAGCGGAAAAAGAAACCACGCAACGTAATGGTACTTCTATCCAGTTTACACCCGATGAAACTATCTTTCACAAATACCGCTTTATCCCGGAGTTTGTGCAGAATATGATATGGAACTATGTGTTCCTGAACGCCGGGTTAACCATAAATTTTAACGGGCAAAAATATTTTTCGGAAAACGGCCTGAAGGATTTGCTGCTGCGCAATACCGACGCAGAAAATTTACGATACCCGATTATACACCTGAAAGGTGAAGATATTGAGATTGCCATTACCCATGGGCAGCAGTACGGCGAAGAATATTACTCATTTGTAAACGGCCAGCACACTACCCAGGGCGGTACTCACCAGGCGGCCTTCCGCGAAGCGGTAGTAGATACCGTGCGCGATTATTACAAAAAACAATTTGAAGCTGCCGATATCCGTGCTTCTATTGTAGGCGCCATTGCGGTAAAAGTGCAGGAGCCGGTATTTGAGTCGCAAACCAAAACCAAACTGGGCTCCATCAACGTGGGGCCTGAGGGGCCAACCGTACGTAAGTTTGTTAATGATTTTGTAAGAGGAGAGCTGGATAATTACCTGCATAAAAATCCCGCTACGGCCGATGCTCTGTTGAAACGCATTCTGCAATCGGAACGTGAGCGCAAGGATATTGCAGGCATTAAAAAGCTGGCTAATGAACGGGCCAAGAAGGCTTCGCTGCACAACCGCAAACTACGCGATTGCAAGCTGCATTTCGATGACACCCACGAGCGCAAGCAAGACACTACCTTATTCATCACCGAAGGTGACAGCGCCAGCGGTTCCATCACCAAATCGCGCGATGTAATGACGCAAGCCGTATTCAGTTTGAAAGGCAAGCCGCTTAACTGCTTCGGTTTGACCAAGAAGGTAGTGTATGAGAATGAAGAATTTAATTTGCTGCAGCACGCCCTCAACATTGAAGACGGGCTGGACGGCCTGCGGTATAATAATATCGTTATTGCTACCGATGCCGATGTAGACGGTATGCACATCCGCTTGTTGCTGATGACTTTCTTTCTGCAATTTTTTCCCGATTTGGTTAAAGCCGGACATGTTTCTATTCTGCAAACGCCATTGTTCCGGGTGCGCAATAAAAAGGAAACCATCTATTGCTACAGCGACGAAGAACGCCGCAATGCCATAGCCAGGTTGGGCAACAAGCCCGAAATTACCCGCTTTAAAGGTTTGGGTGAAATCTCGCCCGAGGAGTTCGGTCTGTTTATTGGCAAAGATATGCGCCTTGACCCGGTAATTTTAAAAGATGCCAACATTAAAGGACTGCTTGAGTACTTTATGGGTAAAAATACCCCGACCCGTCAGCAGCACATTGTGCAAAACCTGCGGGTAGAAAAGGACGACGAAAGCGTGAATCCGTTGCTTACTGCACCGGCCAATGAGGATTTGGCATTGGAAGTGGCCTAAGGTAAACTTGCCGCTCCGTAAAATACAAAAGCCAGATATTATTATGATGCCTGGCTTTTGTGTTTTATTTTAATGAGGGTATTGGGTACTAAATCGTTGCGGTTATATTTCTATCCTGCTTTGCTGATGGCTGTAATTCCGGTTTCGGCTACCTGATCCAGATAATCTAAAACTGTACTGTCTACCTGTGTGCTGAACTTCCGGGCATAAAGTTTATCTGAGGCCAGCATTGGTTCCGCATCCTTCATGGTCAGTACCATGGGGTGGTTCACATTCTCCGGGAAAACAATATAGCGTAAGCCATCATTTGTCAGAGAATCCTTCAACGGGGAATTACCTAAGATGGTTTGAAACAGTATTTCATCGGCAGCAAAAGTCCTTCTGAAAAAGCGTTGTACTTTTGGATGCTGCTTTAGGTAATTGATGCAATAAGCAGCACATTCAGGCGTAATGGTAAACCATTGCGAATGGCCCATAGGTACCAGGTGTTCAGGTATGCGCTTTTTAATACCTAAAAATTTAACTACCGCCTGCACTTTATAGTGCCCCGGGAAGTTATAATCGCCAAAATCATATAAATGTAGACGGCGATGGCCCGAAATCCAGCTTTTTTGAATCACCGGACACTCAATAAACGACCGGCCCTGATGCGCATTAAAGAAGGCGTGAATTTCCTCTGCTCTTTTAAGCGGATAATCCTGCCCGCTTAATAAGTTGATATGGCTGTAAGCTGTACCTGCATCTAATATTTCCTGCATGCCGGTTAGTGTGGCCCTGATGATACTATAAGTACCCCAGCTCACATTAACTCTATCTTTGATAAATTTAACTTGTGGCACCTGAGCCAGATGTGTAAATTCCTGCATGGCAGCTTTGGCATCCAAGTGGATGTAAATATCTGCCTGTGTATGCGCTAACCGGTTGACCAGCCGTGTTAACTGCTGGGGGTTGGCGTGAGCCAATATTAAATGCGCCAGTTTTAAACCCATATATTACTTGTACGAACTAAATTCTAAAAGGATCGTGTTTTAAAAAATGAGCCATTAATTGGCTACTTTACCTGCTTAAACGCACTAAAACTAAGTATAAATTCATGGTGCACCATGAATTACATATACATTAGAAATTTTTTAATGGGTATAATAAAGTGTATGTATCTCATACGAAACTTTTATTTCAAAGGTTATTAAAAATTGCTTTTTATGACAAATGCAGAGGCGGGATAAATTGCGGTAAAATATTTTGTATATTGTATGCCCCCGTTTTTCAAGGGCAAAATCAACTATGGTTAAACACGAAATAAAAATAAATTTTGAAGAATATACTTCCCTGAATGAACTCAGCCTTTCTGATTGCAATTTGTGCCTTGAGGCAGTAAAAGCGCTTACACATTCGCATTCACCTTACTCCGGTTTTAAAGTTGGGGCAGCCTTACATTTAAAAAGCGGCCGCATCATCTACGGCAGCAATCAGGAAAATGTAGCCTACCCGGCGGGCTTGTGTGCCGAGCGTGTAGCTTTATTCCACTGGGGAGCAAATTATCCTGATGATCCGATTGAAACGATTGCCATTACAGCGCATACCGGCAGTTTCTTACTCACTCAGCCGGTTACCCCTTGCGGGTCGTGCCTGCAAGTGCTGGCTGAGTA
>CAXTCH010000011.1:15378-19054 GCA_964241945.1 uncultured Mucilaginibacter sp. | reverse complement strand
CAGGTGGTATTCCCCACCGGGGTTTTGGAAGATGCGCCGCAGTTTTATGTACTGCTTACCCATGTGCCCAACAGTACTTTATCAGCCACGTACCAGGAAGCGGTGGTGAAGCAGTTCCCCAACGTGTCTATTATCGATTTGGGCCTGGTGCTGACGGTGTTAGATCAACTGCTGGATAAAATCGGCTACATCATTCGCTTTATGAGCGCCTTTAGTATGGTTACCGGGTTGGTGGTATTGATTTCTTCGGTACGCATCAGCAAATATCAGCGCATGCGCGAGAGTATATTGCTGCGAACCTTAGGTGCCAGCCGCCGGCAGATATTTACCATTACGGCTTTGGAGTATTTGTTTTTGGGCAGTCTATCCGCTCTGACGGGTATAGTACTGGCGCTGGCCGGCAGTGCGCTGCTGGCTAAATATAGCTTTGATATTCCATTCGTGGTAAATTATATTCCGGCGCTGTGGCTGTTAATAGGCATTGCGGCACTGACCATTATTATTGGTTTATTAAACAGCCGGGGCGCTTTGAACAAACCACCGTTAGAGGTTTTGCGTTCTGCTTAGTAGCAATGTGTGCTTCACGTCATTGCGAGGAACGAACCCATACTGAACTATGCAGAGCCACGCTGTAAATCGATGATTGCTTCGTTCCTCGCAATAACGCATATATTTAAAAATCAATTATTCATGCAAAAATTACGTCTCACTACTATACTCACCGCTGCTTTGTTACTGGCTGCCTGCCATAGCAACAATACAGCCGGCGACTCAACCACAGCCATCACTGCACAGCAGCAAAACGCTGACACTCAAGCTTCAAAAACGGTATTGTTTTTTGGCGATAGTTTATCCGCCGGCTATGGGCTGGATGACCCAACGGATGATGCCTTTCCGAGCGTGATACAGACTAAAATTGACTCCGTTAAACTGCCTTATAAAGTGGTGAATGCCGGGGTAAGCGGCGAGACTACCGCCGGGGGCAAAGCCCGTATCGACTGGACGCTGAAGCAAAAGGTAGATGTATTTGTGCTGGAACTGGGCGCTAACGATGGTCTGCGCGGCATACCAGTAAGTGAAACCGCCAAAAACCTGCAGTTTATCATCGACCATGTGAAGGCTAAATACCCCAATGCCAAGCTGGTGATGGCCGGCATGCAAATTCCGCCCAGCATGGGTACTGCGTATGCAGCTTCATTTAAAGCGGTGTTCCCTAAACTGGCTGCACAAAACCACATGACGCTGGTGCCATTTCTGCTGCAAGGCGTAGGTGGCGTACCCAATTTAAACCAGGCAGATGGCATTCACCCTACCGCCGCCGGGGCAAAAATTGTGGCGGGAAATGTATGGAACGTATTGAAAGGAGAATTGTAAAATAGGCAATTGTATCATTGCGAGAAAAGAACCCATCTCGTAGCTATTTCTGTCCGCTATACCTCCGTGCGGTGGGTTCGTTTCCCGCAATGACATAGGGGTGTATGTATTTAGATTTTTTATAGTTTCCCCTGATAATAATCCAGTATCTTCATCCGGATGGCATAGTTATATTTCGCACTGATGAGGTTGATGTTGGCCTGGTCGAGGTTATTTTTTACCGTTACAAATTCAATGGAGTTCAATACTCCGGCATCATAACGGATCTTAGCGCTGCGGTACGATTCTTCAAAAGCTTTAACCTGATCCTGCAATACCTGGTAGCTATTGTAGGCGGTAGTCATGTTTACGTAAGCTAAATCCACGCTTTGCCGTAACTGAATTCTGGTACTTTCCTCCACATACTGCGCGTTTAACAGGGCTATTTTAGCCAGCGCCACATTGTTACGTTTCTGGAAGAAATTAAGAATGGGCAACTGCAAGCTTATATTAATGCTGGAGTTGTAGTTATTCTTCAGTTGGGTGCCGTAACTAATATCATGCACATCATATACCTTTTGGTAGGCATATACTTTACCGGTAACCGGCCCGTCAGCCGTTTGACGGGTAAAGGCCCCGGTACTTGCCTGCATTGAATCCACAGGTGTGGCGCTTTGCTGCACGTTTGAATAGTTGGTAAATACACCGCCGTTTAACGACAGGTTGGGGTACAATTGCCCTTTCGCCGCCTTTACGCCTTTTTCGGCGCTCTGGCGTTTTAACTGGGCCGATTTTACCAGCGCCAGGTCATTCAAGGCCTCATTATACACCTGATCTGCCGTGAGCGGAAAGCGGACGAATACCGTACTGGCCTGCACTCTCTCAAGCCGGAGGCTTTGCTGGTAAGGCACATTCATAATCTGCAGCAGCGCCAGCCTGGATGACTCCAGTGCGTTTTGCGCATTAATTACGGTTAACTGGTCGGTAGCCAGTTTACCCTGTAAATCATATAAATCCGAAGGTTTACCTGAGCCTGCATCATTTAGCACCTTTTGCCGCTGCACATTTTGCCTTGATACCTCTGCCTGCGCCTGGGCCTGCGCCAGTTGCTCGGTATTGCTCAGCACTTGCAGGTAAGCTGTAATCAGGTTAATGGTCACTACATCTTTGGCCTGTTGAAAATCCATCTTACCGGCTTCATAAGCCAGTCGGGTTTGCTTAATACTGTTGATGAGCGCTAATCCGTTAAACAGTGTCAAGCTGCCCGACAAACTGTAGGTAGCTAAGGTTACCTGCTCGTTTACATAACTATACGTAGTAGGGTCCTGGCTGCGGCCGTTGTTGATGGCATGGGTTACATTGCCGTTGATAGATGGCAGCAGGCTTTCTTTTGCCTGGTTGTAGTAAATGCGGTCCTGCTCGGCAGTTAAGCCGGTTTGCTTCACCTGCAGATTATTTCTCAGGGCAATATCAATACACTGCTGCAGGCTGAGGCTATCGGCCGACTGTGCCTGTACGCAGGTACCGGCCAGCAGCAAACCGCATAACCATAAGTAAAATTTATAATTCATAATGGGGTAATCTCTGTCGGTGTGCTTATGAACTGATTTTGCCGTCGAGCAGGTTGATAATGCGTGAGCCGTACTCGGCATTTTTTTCGGAGTGCGTTACCTGGATGATGGTGACGCCTTCTTCCTTGTTCAGCTTACTGAACAGCTGCATAATTTCTTCGCCTTGTTTGGAGTTGAGGTTACCGGTAGGCTCATCGGCCAGTAACAACTTCGGTTTGGCAATCAGCGCGCGGGCTATGCCCACCAGTTGCTGCTGTCCGCCTGAAAGCTGTGCCGGAAACAGGTCTTTCTTGCCTACAATCTGAAAACGGTCCAGCATATCGGCCACCATGGCCTTGCGCTCGGCCGATTTAATGTTTTGGTAGATGAGCGGGGTTTCGATGTTTTCCTGTACGGTCAGCTCATCAATCAAATGATACGCCTGGAATACAAAGCCGATGTATTGCTTAGCCAGTGCCGAACGCTGCTTCTCTTTCATCTGGTGCACCATCTCGTTGTTAAAGTAATAGTAACCTTCCGATGGCTCGTCGAGCATACCAATGATATTCAGCAGGGTAGATTTACCCGAACCGGATGGCCCCATGATGGATACAAACTCCCCCTGATCAATATCCAGGTCGACATGATTAAGTATAAAGTTTTTCTGGCCCCCGGCCTGATAATACTTGGAAATATTTTTAAGTGACAGCATGTTAAATCTTTGCTAAGGTTGCTGCCCATATACTTCAACCACGTGCCACAATAAAACAGCA
>CAXTCH010000011.1:0-15278 GCA_964241945.1 uncultured Mucilaginibacter sp. | reverse complement strand
TCTTTGCTAAGGTTGCTGCCCATATACTTCAACCACGTGCCACAATAAAACAGCACTGATTATCAACCCGTTAAAAACAAAAATTGCAAATGCGAACGTTCGCATTTGCAACTCAGGTGTACGGTTGTGATACAATTTTGGCTTATGGTTTATAGATCATGGTTCATAGCTGATAGTCCATGAACCATGAACTTCAACTATGAACTTCCTACTCACTCCTCAGGCTCTGTACCGGGTTGGCGGTGGCGGCCTGTACGGAATTGAAGCTGACGGTAATAAGCGCAGCCAGTAGCATACCCGCGCCGCTCAGGGCAAACAGCCACCAGCTGATGGGGGTATGCTCGGCAAAGTTCTGCATCCAGGCATGGCTGGCCCACCAAGCCAGGGGGGTTACCAATACAAAAGCCAATAATACCAATGCCACCAGCTCAGCCGACAGCAGCCGGATGATTTGTGCTACCGAAGCGCCCAGCACTTTGCGCACCCCTATCTCCTTGGTGCGCTGGTTAGTGGTGTAAATAGCCAGCCCCAGCAACCCCAGGCAACTGATAAATATAGACAAGCCGGTAGCCCAGGTGAGCAGCTTGGCAATGTGCTGCTCACTATCATAAAACTTGGCGATATTTTCGTCAAAGAAATAATAATCGAAATCGTAATCAGGGTACACGGTTTTCCAGGCGCTTTGCATACTGCTGATGGCCTGCTTCCAGTCGTTGGGGCCGGTTTTGGGTTTAAGGGCAATGTGCAGGGCACCTTCGTATTCTTCCTTTTCGGGCGAAAAAGCTAAGGGCTTGATGGGTGCGTGAAGCGAGTTCTGATAGAAATCAGTCATTACCCCCACTATTCGCTTAATCAGGTGCCGATGGTACTGGTCAATCTCACCAAAGTCCACTGATTTCCCCAAAGCCTGCTGCGGATTTGAAAAACCAAGCAACCGGGCGTAAGTGTTATTCACCAGCATAGCCGAAGCCGTGTCTGCCTGTGTAATATTACGGCCGGCCAGCAAACGGATGTGGTATACCTTAATATAATTCTCATCGCCTGATTTAAGCTGCAACTCAGTTTTAATTTCCTTTTTACCGTCAGTATAGGTAACGTCGGTAGAGTTGTAATTGTCAGATGAAGGCACATCCTGCCCCAGGCTCATCACCTCAATCTGCGGGATTACCTTTACCTCGTTTACAAATACCTGCTTGTGGGTAGCATTATTGTCTTTCCAGGGCAAATTAACTACCAATATGGCATCCTTTTTAAATCCTAAATCTTTATTCAGGGCAAAATTAATCTGCTTGCTCACCAGCAGCGTAGCCATAATAAAAAATTGGGCAATGATGAACTGGGTAACCGTTAATGATTTGCGCAGCCATACACTACGGGTTTTGGCCGTTCCGCTGTATGCCTGATTTTTAAGCACCGATACCGGCTGAAAACTTGATAATACCATAGACGGATAAAAGCCGGCCAGTAAGCTAACTACGATAGCCAATCCCAATAAAAATATTAAAATATCAGGCTGATGCAGGTAATCGGATTTTATTCCCTGAGGTATAAAATCGGCAAATAGTTTGAGAATAAGCGGAGTAAGCGCCAGAGCCAGTACAATGGCAATCAGGGTAACAATAAAGGTTTCGCTCAGGTACTGCGCCATCAATTGCGGGCGGGTACTGCCCATGGTTTTACGTATGCCAATCTCTTTAGCCCTTTGCGAGGCCTGTGCCGTAGTAAGATTGATAAAATTGATGCACCCCAGCAGCAGCAGGAAAGCGGCAATTGCCATCAGCCCGTAAAGCACGTTTTTGCTGATGGCTGGCGTATCATAAGCGTAATAGTCGGTGTTAAAATGGATATCTGCAAGTGGCTGCAGCGCAAAGGCACGTGTATTGCCTTTATCCCTTGCCTTGGGGGGATTATATTTTTTCAGCAGGGCATTTAACTGGCGTTCTACGGCTTTGGGCTGTGTACCAGGTAACAATTGAATATAAAACTGCGAAGAGCCATTGGTACTTCCCCAATTTTTTAACTGCTTGGCGAAACGCGGATTATTTTCCTGTGTAGCATAGGAAATCATATCATGAAACATAAAGTTGGTATTTTCATGACGCTCCTGTACAATGCCTGCCACTGTAGTCCTGATGGTATCGTTATAAATTACTTGCCGCCCTAATATTTGGTTCAGCGAAAGTGAAGGAAAGTATTTTTTGGCCTGCGCATCGGTAAGCACTACCTGATTAGGCTCATTAGTAGGCGCTCCGGCCAGCCATTTATAGGGAAAGAATTTGAAATAGCGTTTATCCGCATAAATCACGTTGCTCTGGTCTTTAAATTTAACCGGACTACGGGCGCCGTTTTTAATTAATACATCAATACTGTTAGCCGTTTCAAAAGGGGTGCTTTGCTCCAGCCCGGTAACTTCATGGGCGGCTGCTTCGGGCAAACCATGAGTGACGCCGCCGTTATGATTCGGTTCGCCGGCAAAAGTAAAATCACTCACCACGCGGTACATGCGGTCACCGCCCGAAAACTCCCTATCAAACGTAAAATGATAATGTATGATGAGATACATCACCAAGGCAGCGGTCACCCCAATGGTTAAACCGGCCACATTGATCAGCGTAAACAGCTTATGCCGCGTAAAATGGCGCAAAGCAATTTTGATATGATTTTTTAGCATGGTAAAGGGTTGAATTATGGCATTAGAGCGCAGTTGCATTGAACTGATGCTGTTTTGAATTCTGACTTTTTAATTTCGACTTCACCGCTCATTCACTTCGTAAACTTTTTACCGGGTTTACCAGTGCAGCCCTTACCGCCTTGTACCCTACCGTAAGCCAGGCAATGGTTACCGAGGAAATAATAGCAAGAGCAAACACCCCGGCACTCAGGCTGATGCGGTAGGCAAAGCCCTGTAACCAGCCCGACATTACATACCAAGCCGTAGGTATGGCAATCAGGAACGATATAATAATCAGCAGTATCAGCTCTTTCGAAAACAGGAACACAATGCTGGCTACCGAAGCACCCAGCACTTTGCGCACTCCCACCTCCTTGGTTTTTTGCACCGTCATGAACGATACCAAACCGTACAAGCCCAGGCAGGAAATAAAGATGGCAATACCGGCAAATACCTTATACACCAGCGCCAGCTGGTTTTCCTGCTGATAAAACTTGGCAATACTTTCATCCAAAAACCCGCCATTGTAAGCATAAGCCGGATAGTTCTGCTCCCATAGTTTCCGGATATCTGCCACCGTTTGCACCAAATCTCCGGTATTCATTTTCACCGCCAGCTGCGATTCAAATATTTTGCGCGGCCCTATCAGCACCGGCTTCACCGCCTCGCGCATGGAGTTCACCTTGAAATCCTTAAGCACACCTACGATGGGTATCCAGGCATTTTTAGCCCCGATACGCACTTCTTTGCCAATGGCATCCTGTACATGCGGTATGCCCAGTTTGTGCACAAAGGTTTCATTAACCACAATCTCGCGCAGCGTATCACTTTGGGTATATCCGTGCCCGGCTGCAAAGCGGAAGCCGAAAGTTTTAAAGTAATCCGCATCGGCATATTTAAGGTTGGTATTATAGCCGTCGCCGGTGGAGTTATGATTAAAGTAAACATTTTGTACCCAATTGTTTTCTGATGAGGGCGCATCTGAGGCAAAAGACACGGCGCTTACCTGCGAATTTTGCAACAACTGCTGCTTTACAGAAGCCATTTTTGCCAGACTCAGGCTATCAGTATAACCCGGAATCATCAGCACGGCAGTTTTATTAAAGCCCAGATCAGAACTGTTTACAAAATTCATTTGCCGGATGGCTACAATGGTGCCGATAATCAGCACCTGTGATATGGCAAACTGCGCAATCACCAATACCCTGCGGAGCGGAATACCGCCTACCGATGCCGCATTTACCTTACTTTTGATGGCCTGCACCGGTTTAAAACCGGATAAAGTTAGGGCCGGATAAATGCCGGACAACAGGATAACCACTATAGTCACCACCAGCAGGCACAGCAAACTTCCGGTGCTCAGCAGGCTGATATCGTCGGGCACGCTGGCAATATGTTTCAGATAAGGCAAAAATAACTTGGCAAGCGCCAGGGCCAGCACCACACTGATTAATACCAGTAAAGTAGTTTCGCCCAATACCTGGGCAATGAGCTGCCAGCGGCTGCTGCCCAGCACCTTACGCACCCCTACTTCTTTAGAGCGGGTAACTGACTGTGCGGTAGACAGGTTGATGAAATTGATGGAGGCCATTACAATAATCAGGATGGCAATAAAAGATAAGGTGCGCAGGGTAGTCATACTGGTTTGATGATCGCCGGTGGTGTTGCCAAACCGGGTATCAAAATGCATGGCCGACAAAGGCTGAAAGAAATGCACGTTCCTTGCCGTATTTCCGTTAGGCTTATAATTCCTAAGCGAGAAATTCTTTAATTGCGCATTGATAAGCGGCAGAGATGTACCGGCCGGGAACTGCATAAAAACCTGGTGGTTGCTGCTGATGCTGCCCCAGTCATTACTATAGTTGTAATCATTCGGGTGCTGCTTCCAGGTAAGGTAAGATACCATTACTTTTAGCGGAAAGTCGGAATTGGCCGGTGCATCAGCAATAATGCCCGCCACTTTCAGGGTAAGGGTGTTATCCATTTTAATGAATTTGCCCATCGCTTCCTTCCAGTTGCCGAAATATTTAACAGCCGTGCTTTGATCAATTACCGCCATATCGGGCTGCGCCAGCACCGAAGCATTGCCGGCCAGCCAGGTAAAGCTAAACATGTCAAAAAACTGCGGCTCCATGAAAAACACACCGATATCCTCAATAAATTTTTTGTCGCCGGCAGCGCCCCCGGTATTATCCGATACGGTAAACTGGCTCCCGTAATTAGTGTCAAATGCCGCTACCCTGGCCTGGGGAAATTCCAGCCGTAAGGCATTTACGGCTGGCACCGGTATACCCGGTGTATAATGCACGCCATCCGTACCCGGGTTTTGGGTAACTACATGATAAATATTTTGGTATTGTGCATGAAAGCGGTCGAAACTCAGTTCGTACTGCACCACCACAAAAATGAGCAGGCAGGAAGCAATGCCCGCCGCCAAACCGGCAATATTAATCAGCGAGTAACTTTTGTACCTGAGCAGGTTACGCCAGGCAATTTTTATATAATTTTTAAGCATGGTAAAGGGTTGAGTTAATTGAATTGGTTTATTAGTTCACAGTTGCCTTAAACAGATGCTGTTTTTGAATTTTTGACTTTTTACTTTTGACTTAATTGCTCATTCACTCCGTAAACTTTTTACCGGGTTGGCCAGCGCTGCGCGGATAGTTTGCGAACCGATAGTTAACAAGGCAATCAGCGCAGCCAGCAGGCCTGCTCCGGCAAAAATCCACCACGAGAAAGGAATGCGGTAGGCAAAATCCTGCAGCCATTTGTTCATCAGCCACCAGGCCAGCGGAAAAGCCACCAGGTTGGCTACAAGCACCATTTTAATAAAGTTCACCGAGAGCAGTGCCGTCAGTTGTGTTACTGTAGCGCCCAGCACCTTGCGGATACCTACCTCCTTTACCCGCTGCTCGGCTGCAAAAGCGGCCAATCCGAACAAACCCAGGGCAGAGATAAATACAGCCACTACGGCAAACAACATCACCAGTGCAGATGAGCGTTGTTCGGTATGATACAGCTGATTATAACCTTCATCCACAAACTGGTATTCAAAGGGCTGACCGGGAATTAATTTGCTGTACACATTTTGAGCAGCTTGTATAGCGGCCCTGGCATGGCCGGGTAGTGTTTTAATATAAAAGCTGCCGGCTGTGGTTAAATCGTTATCAATTACCATCGGCGCAATTTTGGTGTGCAGGTTTTGAAAGTGAAAATTCTTCACCACGCCTATAATTGCTCCTGTATCGCCCTGCATTACAAAGCGCTGGCCTAAAACCGGTTCATGCAGGTTTAAATCTTGTATAACGGATTCGTTAACAACGAACCGGTGTTGCTCCCGGTTACCGGGAAGAAACCACCGGCCTGCTTTCAGTTTCAGCTGCATAAATTTTAAAAGATGATCATCGGCCTCTAATGAAAATATCATAGGGTCAAAATCCTTACTTCTTCCTATCCAGTCGTTACCGCCCGCATGAGAACTTCCGTTGTCATAAAATTTTTCTGTACTGGTTTGTACCACGTCTGCTATAGCCGGTTGCCGCTTAAGCTCATTTTTAACTGTTGCCAAAAAAGTTTTATTTTGAGATGTGTTTATTACTTTCCACGGGATAGTAAAAGAAAAAATATGCTCACGGGCGAAACCTAAATCGGCTTGTTCCATATATTTCAATTGCAGGTAAATTACCATGGAAGCTATAATTAATACAATGGAGGCCGTAAATTGTACGATAACCAAAATGCGCCTTAGGTAATTGTCTTTAAAACTGATGCGCTCACTTTTAAATACCTTAAGCGGATTAAAAGAGGATAAAAGCAAAGCAGGGTACAACCCATTCAATACAAAACAAAACAGCAATGTACCCAGCAGGATATACCAGGTGGAAGAAGTGGAAAGCGGACTGACAAAGTTCTTTTCTGTAACTATATTAAACAGCGGCAGCAGTACTTGCAGCAATACTGCTGCAACTCCCAGGGCCAGTAGGCTCACCAGCAGCGATTCTGTCATAAACTGTGTAAACAAGCTATTGCGGCCGGCTCCTATTATTTTGCGTATGCTTACCTCTTTGGTACGCAAACTGGCTTTAGCGGTAGTCAGATTGATATAGTTGATACAGGCAATAATTAATATTACCGCACCCAATACCACAAAAATATCCACCAGCTTATAACTTCCGGTTTGTGCCATAGGAATACCCAGCCCGGTTTCAAAGTGTATACTCTTTAAGGCGACCAGGCTGATGTGGGTTTCGTCGGTTTTGCGTGCCTTTTGAGTAATTAATTTTAGCTGATGCCCAACTTGTACAGTATCTGTTCCCGGTTGTAGCTTTAAAAAAGTGTAATAATAAAAGTTGCTCCAGCTCAACACATTCTCCCGGCGTTTAGGGTTCAGCATTTCTGCCTCAGCAGGAATTAATATATCATATTGGAATGTTGAATTGGCCGGATTGTCTTTAACTACGGCTTGCACTTCGTAATTTACAGAGTCGAGTTTTAACACCTGCCCTACTGCTTCATGCCGCCCGAAGTATCTTTTGGCGACACCGGCGGTCATGATGATACTTCGTGGGTTACTGTTGAAACTGGCAGGACTGCCATCTATAAAATCATAGTGAAATACATTAAACCATTGCCGGTCTACGTAAGCGCATTTTTTTTCGGCCAGTTGATTTCCTTTATAGGTAAAATAAAGCTTATCAAACATCGCCGCCCGCATTCGGGTAACATTGGTTACCCCGTGAATGGATTTTGCCCCCTCACCCAACAGATAAGGAGACGTTGCCCAGGCGGTAGTCTGGTCGCCTGCAAACTGCATAGCCGTGCGTGTACGGAAAATATGATCCGCATCGGGATGATAGCTGTCAAAGCTTAACTCATTATTTACCCATATCATAATGAATATGGCGGCCGTCATCCCGATAGCCAGGCCGCCAATATTAATAAGACTTATGCTGGTATGCCTGAAGATGTTACGCCAAGCAATTTTGATATAGTTTTTGAGCATGGTAAAGGGTTGAGTTAATTGAATTGGTTTATTAGTTCACAGTTGCCTTAAACAGATGCTGTTTTTGAATTTTTGACTTTTTACTTTTGACTTAACCGCTCACTCACTCCGTAAACTTTTTACCGGGTTGGCCAGCGCTGCGCGGATAGATTGAAAGCTTATGGTAATCAGCGCGATGGCAATAGCGCCCAGGCCGGCCAGCACGAATACCCAGCCGGTAATGTGCACCTTATAGGCAAAATCCTGAAGCCAGCGGCTCATAGCGTACCAGGCCACCGGTACGGCAATCAGCAGGGAAATAAAAATCAGCACCATAAACTCGCGGGCCAATAGCCGGATAATGCTGCTTACACTGGCACCTAAAACTTTCCGGATGCCGATCTCGCGGGTTTTTACCTGTGCCGAGTAAGTAGCCAGTCCCAATAAACCCATGCAGGAAATAAAAATGGCCACCGCAGCAAACAGGTTGAACAGCGTACCCGTAAGCTGTTCGCTTTTATACAAGGTGTTGTAAGTATCATCCAGAAAGCGGTAGGAGAACGGCAAATCGTTATTGTACTGTTTCCACTGGCTTTGAACTGCCGCAATGGCTTTCTGTGCATCAGCGCCGGTAGTTTTAACGTACACATGCCAGCTGTTGGCCGGGTTAAATTCAAACACGGCCGGCTCTATTTTTTTGTGCATGGTGGTGTAATGAAAATCCTGCACTACGCCTATCACCGTGCCTCTTATCTTTTGTATGCGCATGTTCATCCCCAGCGGATTTTTGATGCCCATCTCTTTCACCGCCGTTTCATTCAGGATAAAATGATTGGAATCGACCACCGCACCCGTAAAGTTGCGGCCCTGCATCAGCTTCATCTTAAAGAAAGGAATAAATTGCTGGTCGGTAAAAATATTGTGAAACAACAGGTTGGATTTGGCCGGTTTACCGGTCCAGTCGTTATCGCCTGTCCAGCCGCTAAAGTCTATAATATCACCGCCGCTGCGGCTAACTGCCAGCACACCGGGCTGATGAAGCAAATCGGCCTTAACAGCGTCATAATGCTTTACCATATCGTTACTCATCCAAAAAGACAGCACGTTTTCCTTATCATACCCTAAACTTTTGTTGCGGATGTATTTGAGCTGATTGCCGATGATCAGCGTACCGATAATGAGCACAATGGATACGGTAAACTGCACGGTAACCAGCACCCGCCTGAAACCTGCATTGCCCATGCCGCCGGCAATTTTGCCTTTAAGCGCCTTCAAAGGCTCGAACGACGATAGCAGCAACGCCGGATATATGCTTGATGCTGCCAGGGTGGTAATTAAAGTAATCAGTATACATATCCAGATACGGTAATTGGTAAAACTGAACACCAGCTCTTTGCCCGACAGGCTGTTGAAGGCCGGCGTCAGCACATAAATAAGGCCTACGGCCAGCAAAGCCGCGACGGTAAACAGCAGGCCTGTTTCGGCAATAAACTGAAAAAACAACTGGGCTTTTGCGGCCCCTATAATTTTGCGCACGCTTACCTCGCGGGCACGCAGCATAGAGCGGGCAGTGCTCAGGTTAATGTAGTTGATACAGGCAATAAGCAGCAGCAGCACCGCTACAACAGCAAAAGTTCTTACCGTTTCTATACCGCCTTCGCTGCCATCGGCCTTATATAGGTGCAGTTGGGTAAGCGGCTGGGCCAGGTAAGGAACCGGGGCATCTTCGGGTTTGTTGCGCTCGTGTATTTTGCGGAGCTGCAGGGTCAGCAGGTTAATATCGGTATGCGGTTTCAGCAGCAGGTAGGTATCAAAACTAAAGTTTGCCCAATCAGCGTCCATTGTAGAGATACGGGTCTTACCATCGTAGTTTACGTTTCCGTTTAAATACGCAAGCTGGTTGAAACGCGCCAGCGGAACCAATACATCAAACTGAACACTGGAGTTGGCCGGATAATCATTTACAATCCCCGTTACTTTAAGAATTTCGTGATAAGTGCCCAGGGTGATGACTTTACCTAAAGGGTCTTCATTGCCAAAATATCGTTTGGCCACCGATTGGGTAATTACGACGGAGTTATTATCAGCAAAAGGCTGTTGCCGGTTGCCTGCTATCAAATGAAAGCCAAAAACCGAAAAATACGAAGGATCGGTAAAGGCTACCTTATCTTCCTTAAATACTTTGTCTTTATATTTAAATGATGCCTCGCCAATGTACTTGATGCGTACTGCATCCTTTACCTGCGGCAGCTCGCTTTTAGCCGAAGTAGCCACCGGAGCAATAATGCTGTTTAATATTTGCTGCGTAGGGCCGTTGCTGCCTACGATTGCAATTTTATACACGTTACCCGCTTGCGGGTTAACTCGGTCAAAGCTCAGCTCGTCCTGCACCCACAGCAGCATAAAAATGCCCATCACCAAACCAATGGTCAAACCGATTACATTGATACCGGCATAAAATTTATTGGCCCTGATATTCCGCCAGGCGGTTTTGATATAATTTTTCAGCATGGTAAAGTATTGAAATGGTTTATTGGTTTATCAGCTTATTGGGATGCAGCTGCCTTAAACTAAATCTGTTTTGAATTTTGACTTTCTAATTTTGACTTAACTGCTCACTCGCTTCGCAAACTGTTTATCGGGTTGGCCAGCGCCGCTTTTACCGCCTGGTAGCCTACGGTAAGCAGGGCAATCAGCACGATGGATAACCCGGCCAGGGCGAATACCCACCACTGGATAAGCGCACGATAGGCAAAGTCCTG
Source organism: uncultured Mucilaginibacter sp. (assembly GCA_964241945.1). Taxonomy (GTDB): domain Bacteria; phylum Bacteroidota; class Bacteroidia; order Sphingobacteriales; family Sphingobacteriaceae; genus Mucilaginibacter. Next base: position 4,864 of record CAXTCH010000011.1, on the reverse strand, counting down.
CAGCCAGCGGTTCATCATCCACCAGGCTAAGGGCAGCGCAAACAAAATAGCCGTGACAACCAGTTTCACAAAATCAACCGAAAGCTGCGCAGCAATGCCGGCCACGCCTGCACCCAGCACCTTGCGGATGCCGACTTCCTTTACCCGCTGCCGCGCCGCATAGGCTGATAATCCCAGCAGACCCAAACAAGCCAGCGCAATGGCAATACCCGAAAATATGTTCATCAGTTTACCCAGGCGCAGTTCGGAACTGTAGAGCTTGTTAAAATCCTCGTCCATAAAACGGTATTCAAAAGGGCGGTAAGGCACCAGCGTTTTCCACTTGGCTTCCAGAAAGGAAATGGTTTGCGGCATATCCGCACCCTGTAGTTTAAGCAGCATCACCTGGCCTTCCATTTCCGGGAACAGCACCAGCGGCTTGATGGTATTGTGCAGCGATTCAAAATTGAAATCTTTTACCACCGCCTTTACATAACCCGGCCTCGAGTCGTCCAGAAACATCTTTTGCCCTACAGCCTGCTGCGGTGTCCAGCCCAGTTGCCGTGCGGCTGATTCATTAAGTATGAAGTGGTAGGTGTGCGTTTTTGCGCCCGTATCGGCCACATCTTTCATATCCTGCGGCGACAGGTCCTGGCCGGCCACCAGATGTAAACCAGTGGTTTTGATATAGTCTTCATCAATAGGGTTGGCGGTTACGGCTATTTGCTGAGTGGCCGGCATGGTAGCCGAGCGCATGTTATAGCCGCCCCTGATGCTCACCGGCGCATCATAACAGGCCGAAACATTGAGCACATGCCCGTTTGCCTTAAATTCCTGTTTAACAGCAGGGAGCTTGGCCATTATTTTACCGTCCAGCGGCAATATTATTATCCGCTCGCGGCTGTAGCCCAAATCTTTATTCTGCACATAACTCAGCTGCTTTTGCATAATAAAAGTGGAGATGATGAGCAGCGCCGAAATAAAGAACTGAAACACAATTAACGATTGCCTTACCCACCGGCCCGAGCCCGTATTTTTAAACGAGCCTTTAAGCACTTTAACAGGCTGAAAACCGGATAAAATAAGCGCCGGATAACTACCGGCCAGCAAACTTACTACGGTGGCTACCATGAGTAAACCCAGTAGAAACGGCCAGGTAAAAACCGACCCGGCATTGAGCTGCTTATCTGCCAGCTGGTTAAATACAGGCAGCAGCAGTAAAGTAACCGCCAAACTTACCGTTACCGCCAGCAGGCACACCATAGCCGACTCGCCGATAAACTGCCAGAACAGCTGATTCTTCTCTGCACCAATTACTTTACGCACCCCTACTTCTTTAGCACGCTCTACCGAACGCGAAGTATTCAGGTTGATATAAGTAAAGCAGGCAATCAGCAGAATGAGCATGGCCACGGCCTCGAGTATATAAATGTATTTAATATTGTTGTTGGCCTCAAAGCCTTCGTAAGGCGAATGCAGGTGAATGCTGTTGAACGGCTCCAGCAAAAATTTAATGTCAGCGCCCTGCCCGGCCATTTCCTTTTGCATAAACCCATTTATCTGCGAAGGCAGGGAAGCAAAGGAAGCCTTGTTTTTTAACAGCAGGTAAGTAGTAAAATTTGCATTCCAATAGGTTTTCTCCCATTCGGCAAGCCCCAAAGAAGAGAACGAAGCCAGAAAATCAAATTTGATCTGTGAGTTTGAAGGGCAGTCGGGTATTACACCGGTAACCTGGTACAGCTGACCGTCGGTGCCTACTTTGAGCGTTTTACCTACCGGATTTTCATTACCAAAATAACGTTTTGCAGTAGACTCGGTAACTACCACCCGGTTGGAAGCATTTAAAGCGGTAGTTGCATTGCCCCCGGTTAAGTGAAAAGAAAAGATTTGGAAGAAGGACGGATCGGCATACATGAAGGATTTTTCATCTATCATTTTATCCTGGTACTGCACCACCTTATTCTTGCTTACCATCCGCACGGCCGATTCTATCTCCGGAAACGTTTGTTTAAATACGGGCGCTACCCTTGCGCTGGTATAATTGCCGCCCTTAGCCTCATCGCCGCCACTAAATTTATAAAACATAATAACGCGCGCAATACGGCTGCCTTTCAGCTCAAAATTATCATAGCTGAGCTCGTGCTGAATGTAAAGGCCGATAAGCAAACAGCTGCTCAGCCCGATGGTAAGCCCCAGCATATTAATAAATGACGACGCCTTGTTTTTCCAAAGGTTGCGCCAGGCTATTTTAAGGTAGTTTTTGAACATAAGCTGCAAAGGTTGTTGATGTACGTTCTGCAGATGCAGAAATATAACCTGATCTATTCAACTCAGTACCAAACCCGCAAGTAATTATATATCAGCGCTTTATTATCACCCTCACAAGTGTTCGCTGTTCGCAATTGTTACATATTTATGTTCGCTTATGATACAGGGGGAGTCATAGTTCATAGTTCATAGTTCATAGTTCATAGTTCATAGTTCATAGTCTGAACTGACTTGAACACATGCTGTTTTGACTTTTAATTTTGAATTTTAACTTAACAGCCTACTCACTTCGCAAGCTCTTCACCGGGTTGGTCAGGGCCGCTTTAAGAGATTGCAGACTAACGGTGAGCAGGGCTATGCTTGTGGCAACAAAGCCTGCGACGGCGAATATCCACCACTGAATGCTAACGCGGTAGGCGAAATCCTGCAACCAGCGGGTCATGCCATACCAAGCGAGCGGCGAGGCGATCACAATGGCAATAAGTACCAGCTTTACAAAATCACCGGAGAGTAGTGCCATAATACCAGATACCGATGCACCCAACACCCGGCGAATGCCGATTTCCTTCACCCGCAGCTCAGCAATAAAGGCAGTGAGGCCGAACAGACCCAGGCAAGCCAAAAACAGGATGAGAAAACTGAACAGGGTAAGCAGCTGCTGTAGTTTCTGCTCCGCCTTAAACTGATCCCGTAATATATCGTCCACCCATTGAAACTTAAAAACCTTATCGGGGTAAAACTTCGGCCAAAGCTTACCGATACCGGCCAGCACTTGCCTTTCGGCACCCGGCCGGATACGTATCAGCATATCGCCATACTCAATTTGGGTAGAAGCACGGATAAAGAGCGGCCGCATTGGGTTACGCAGGGATTCATTATTAAAATTTGCCAACACGCCAACCGGAATTCCTTCTATTTCATTTACAGGCTGATTAAGCTGAGTAATGCTAAGCGCCTGTGCGGAATAAACCGTGGTTAACACATGCAGCTGATGGTTTACTGACATTAACTTATTCCAGTTATGTTCTGCCATTGAATCGGCATTTACAGCATCCATTCCCATCTTTGAGTTCAGTAACCGGCCCTTCTGTAAGCGCAGCTCCATAGTGCGGGCAAAATCAATGTCTGCGTTGATATACCATACAATGAGCTTACTATCCTTTTGATGAGGGTCATGTATTTCCGACGTCATGCTGCCGCCGGAACCGGGGCTCCAGGCGCTGTAGCTGGCGCTTTTCACCCCCGCCAGGCGTATCACCTCCTGCTTAAAGGTGCGGCCCTTATTACCCCAGTCCATTTGGTCAATTTCCACAAGGTTATTCTTATTAAAGCCTTGATCCTTGTGGTTAATGAAATGTAGCTGACTTTGCACTATAATGGTGGCAAGGAGTACCGCTATCGATACCACAAACTGCGCCACCACCAGGATTTTACGCAGGCCATTGCCGCTCAAAGCTATGTCTACTTGGCCTTTGATAGTAGTAACCGGATTTTGCACGGCAACCAGCAGCGCCGGATAAATACCGGTTAGCACACTAACCAGCAGCAGCACCCCGCAGGCAGATGCAAACAGCACCGCATTACTCTGCAACGTAAGCGCCAGGTCGTGGCCCAGGTAAGCTTCCATAGGATTTAAAAAGAGGCTGTACAGCAGCAGGGCTGCAACAAAAGATATACTGAAAAAGAGCAGCGACTCGAACAGGAACTGGGCAATGAGATGCACTTTGTCTGCTCCCAGCACCTTACGGATACCCGCTTCGCGCACCCGTTTGAGTGCGCGGGCAGTGGCAAGGTTTACAAAGTTGATGCAGGCAATTAAAAGCAATAACAAGGCCACACCGCCTAAAATATATACATTGCTCAAACTGCCCTGCACCGGTGAAGAATCGGCCAGTCCGGTGGATTTTAGGTAGACATCAGTAATGGGTTGCAGCTCAAAGAATGTTTTTTTCCTATTGCTGTTGGCCTGCAGAATACTGTGCTGATACCAGCGGCTCATTTTAGCGGCAAAGCCAGCACCTGATGTGCCCGGCCTTAGCAAAAGGTATTGCGGGTTGAGAGTCCCGTTGCCTTGACTGTTAAGCTGGTCATCCTGCTTACCGGGTTCAGTTAACTGTATTACATCTGCGCGCAGATGGGTGTTGACAGGAAGATTTTTTATTACGCCCGTGATCAGAAATTTTTCAGACGGCCCGAAGGATGACAGATGTGTAACCGTTTTGCCTACCGGATTTACGTCGGCAAAGTATTGCTTTCTAATCTTTTCAGTGATAATCAAGTTGGTGTAGCCCTTTGTAAATTTGTGCGGATTCCCCTCTGTTACTTCCAAATCAAGCATACGCCATATAGTAGGTTCAGCGCTTATGGCCTGTATTTCTATACCGTCATGGCTATCATCCATCCGCAAGCGCTGCTTATGCACTGCCATGCGGCAGTAATTTTGCACTTCCGGGAAGGTTTTCATCAGCACCGGCCCCAAACCGGTAAGACTGTAAACGTACTTTTCTGTTGTATTTACATTGCCTTTATCAACCGTAATAATCCGGTATATAGAAGATGCACGAGACCAGCCCCTGTCATACGATAAATCATCCACTACCACGGTAGCCACCAGCAG
>CAXTCH010000010.1:0-20740 GCA_964241945.1 uncultured Mucilaginibacter sp. | reverse complement strand
TGAAATTACTCATTGGAACTGGCAGCAGAATGGTATAATATTAGGCCGTTCGGAGATAAACTATCTTAAGCCGCTATCGGTTAATGATCAAATCATCTGTTATGTACGCATTTCGCGCATTGGCAACAGCAGCCTGGATATGCTGTATATCATTACCAGGAGTGAGGGCGGCGGAGAATACGAAATTTGCACTACCGGCAAAACAGTATGCATTTGTTATGATTACGATTATAATAAATCGATACCTATACCACAGGATGAGCGCCGCCGCATCATTGATTATGACAAACCAGGACTGATTACCAACACTAATTAAAAAGATTTGATAAAAGAACTGAGCAGCATCTGCTGGTCCAGCTTCTTGATGTTATCCTGGTGGCCGGTTACCTGTATCAGTGCCTGCAGGCTGGTGTCCTTCTTGGTAATAGAGAGTATCTCAAAATTCAGGCTCTGCTGAGTAATCATATCCTGAAGCGCGGCAATATCATTAAATTCAGTTCTGTTAAACACAATACTGAATATCTTTTTACCGTGCACCCTGTTAATATAATCTTCCAGCAAGCTAAAGACCGACAAAATGATAATGGTTACTGCCGTTGCAATCAGCGACAATATATAATCACCGGTGCCGGTAGCTACGCCTATCGCTGCCGATATCCAGATTACGGCAGCCGTAGTAAGTCCGCTTACGGTAAAGCCATCCTTAAATATTACGCCTGCACCGATAAAGCCAATACCGGTTATTACGTTGGCGCTCACATTCATGCCGCCTTTTTGGGCAACCAGCGTAAACAGTGCGGAGCCTAAACAGATCAGTATAATGGTTCGGAAGCCTGCGGTTTTATGCTTGTACTGCCGCTCCAGGCCCAAAACGCTGCCAAAGAATATAGCTAAGCCAATTTTAATAAGATCGTTATAGGCTAAGTGAAAATAGTCTGGGTGTACCATCAAAAAATCTTTCCGGGGTTTAGTATTCCTTTCGGGTCAAATACATTCTTAATGCCTCTCCATAAGGCAAAGTGTGCCGGTGAATACTTGAGCGGCATATAATCTTTTTGCACCAGGCCAATGCCATGCTCACCCGAAATTGTACCGCCCAGCGAAATGGTTAGCTCAAATATTTCACTGATGCCTTCTCTTAATTTATTATTCCAGTCCTCATCGCTCATGCCCGCCTTAATAATATTTACGTGCAGGTTGCCATCACCGGCGTGGCCGTAGCAAACCGACTCAAAACCGTATCTGGTGCCTGCATCCTTAATCCCTTTAATAAGCTGCGGCAGGGCGGCTCTTGGTACCACCGTATCCTCCTCCTTATAAACAGAATTTGATTTTACCGATACAGCCATGGTGCGCCTGATGCGCCATAAATCATCCTTTTGAGTTGAACTGTCTGCAAAAAGTACTTCACTGCAATTGTACTCCTCTAAAACCGTATTTATTTTTTCGCAGGTGGCAAAAATGGCTTCCTGCTCGCTGCCGTCCACCTCAATCAGTAAAAACGCCTGCACATCATCCTTTAAATCAAACACAATGGCATCATGCGTTATTACCCACTCTACCCCCCGCCTTTCCATAAACTCCAGCGATGAGGGAATCACACCGGCCTGAAATATAGCCGATACAGCCCCGCAAGCCTCCTCGTTCGAGCCGAATGAAGCCAGCATCAGCACATCCTGCGTTGGTTTGGGAATAAGCTTCACTACCGCTTTGGTTACAATGCCCAAAGTCCCTTCCGAGCCGATGAGCAGCTGCGTAAGGTTATACCCGGATGAATACTTGAGCGTGTTGGCGCCCGTCCAGATAATATCGCCTGAAGGCAGCACAACTTCCAGGTTCAGGATGTATTCGCGGATGGTGCCGTATTTTACTACCCTCGGTCCGCCCGAGCCATGCGAAACATTACCGCCGATAAAACAGCTTCCCTTGCTGGCCGGGTCAACAGGGTAAAGCAGCCCCTTTTCGGCAGCGGCCTCTATAAACACTTCGGTTATTACGCCCGGCTCTATGGTGGCCTGGAGGTTTTGCTCATCAATTTCCAGTATCTGGTTAAAGCGTTCCATAGCGATGATTAAGCCGCCATATACAGGCAACGCCCCGCCGCTCAAGCCGGTGCCTGCACCCCGCGGGGTTACGGGTATGTTATTTTCACTGCAAATTTTAAGCAGGGCGGCAATCTCCTGCGCGCTGCGCGGCTTAACGGCCACTTCAGGAAAGTAATGCAAATCCTCCGTTTCATCGTGGCTGTACTTTTCTAAGTCGTCTGCGTTGGTAAAGGTATAATCGTTGCCAACCGCTAAACGGATGGCCTGCAATATTTCGGGGGTTATTTTCTGGTAGGTCATGCAATAATGTATATCAGGGCAACGAAATAGTAACGCCCGAAAAGGCCACCTTGCCCTTCAGCGGCGGATTTAATTTTTTGATGGTTACCGTTTGCCTCTGCACCAAGGGAAACTCCCGGCTGATACGCGCTGTAATGCACCGGGCTACCGTTTCGAGCAGTTTTTTGGCCGCTTTCATTTCTTCTTCTGCTATCGTATAAAGCTGCTCATAGTTAACGGTGCCGGTAAGGTCATCGGCAGCTATGCCGGCCGGAAACTCCAGCTCCACTTCAATATCAACCAGAAAGCGGTTGCCCGTAACCTGCTCCAGCTCATAAAAGCCGTGCCGGGCAAAAAATTCAGCGCCGTATAATCCTACCTTTAACATCATCCAAAAATAAATTAATAAATAATAAATATGGCGGCAATGCGGAGGCTTTGGTTAATTTTGTTTATCCAACGTTAAAATCATGCCGCATACCGACCTGTTTGAATCTCCTGATTACTACCTGTTAGATGATTTACTGACCGATGAACACAAGCTTATCAGGCAAACCGTACGCGATTGGGTAAAGGCCAATGTAAGCCCTGTGATTAACGATTATGCGCAGCGGGCAGAATTTCCAAAACAGCTATTAAAGGGACTGGCCGAAATAGGCGCCTTTGGCCCAACCATACCTGAAGCGTATGGCGGTGCCGGGTTAGATTACACAGCCTATGGCCTGATTATGCAGGAAATTGAGCGCGGTGATTCGGGCATCCGCTCTACGGCCTCGGTGCAGGGTTCGCTGGTTATGTATCCTATTTACGCTTATGGCTCGGAAAAACAGAAGCTGAAATACCTGCCTGAACTGGCCTCCGGCAAACTGATGGGCTGCTTCGGCCTGACGGAGCCTGATCACGGCTCGAATCCCGGCGGCATGGTAAGCACTATTAAGGATGCAGGAAGCCACTACCTACTCAACGGTTCAAAAATGTGGATATCCAACGCGCCTTTTGCCGATATTGCCATTGTGTGGGCGCGAGACGAGGCAGGTAAAATAAGGGGCCTGATTGCCGAGCGCGGCATGGAGGGCTTTTCAACGCCCGAAACTCATAACAAATGGTCGCTGCGGGCTTCGGCTACCGGCGAACTGGTATTCGATCATGTAAAAATACCGAAGGAAAACCTGCTGCCCAACGTTTCCGGCCTGAAGGGGCCATTGGGCTGCCTTAACCAGGCCCGTTATGGCATTGCCTGGGGCGCTTTAGGCGCAGCCATGGATTGCTATGATGCCGCCCTCCGCTACGCTAAGGAACGGCACCAGTTCAGCAAGCCGATAGGCGCTTTCCAGCTTCAGCAGAAAAAGCTGGCCGAGATGATTACCGAAATTACCAAGGCACAATTACTGGCCTGGCGCTTAGGCGTTTTAAAAAATGAAAACCGCGCCACAGCCGAACAAATTTCAATGGCAAAGCGTAATAATGTGGCAACAGCTATTCACGTTGCCCGTGAAGCAAGGCAGATTTTGGGGGGGATGGGCATTACCGGCGAATACTCTGTTATGCGGCACATGATGAACCTCGAATCTGTTATTACCTATGAAAGCACCCATGATATCCACCTGCTTATTACAGGCATGGACATTACCGGGTTTGATGCATTCAAATAGATATTTACAACTTTCAGGAGTTTCTTGGCTGACAGAAAAATATTACTGATTTTTATATTACAAAGCGCTGCTTACAAATACTGCCATCACAGCTGCGGCTTCATATTTAAAAGACCAAGTATATTGATACCATTTTACTACAGAAATTTGCTGCCGACCTCTATCCGAACGTTTTTGCCGGGTGTAATCCTCGTCCTGTTGCTGTCATCATGCAACACAAAAACAGGTACTGCAGGTTCTGCATCCCCGGCTGCTGACCAGATTCTCAGAAAAGCTAATGAGCTGTATGATGGCGGCAAACACGCCGAGGCTATTCGGTTTTTAAATGCTTCGGCAAAAAATACTCAGCACCTGACGGTGCCCCAGGCTATTGACAGGCTTAACATTTATTGCGCCTATTACTACCATGTTCAAAATAACCACGCTGCGGCAATGCGTTATATCGATAGCATGGAAATGATTTTCAATACTGATGCCAGGAGGAAAACATACCCGGCGCTGTATGGAAAAATATTTTTTTACAAAGGCGACCTGCTCTTTGATGAAAACAAATTCATTGAGGCTTATTACTTGTATTACCAGGGTAAAAGATTGAGCAAAGCTACGCTGGATAGCTGCACTTTCAGTGATTATACCTACCGCATGGGTATGATTATGTACAAGCAGGAGCATTTTTTACAGGCGGCAAGCTTTTTTAAGGAAAGCTTTGCCGAAACCGGCACCTGTGAAATAAACTTTCGCTCCTTTTACCGCCGGCAGGAACTGCTCAGCAATACGGGCCTCAGCTATGCCGCCGCCGGTAAGCCCGACAGCGCCATATATTATTACAATAAAACCCTGGTATATATTGACAGCTACGCTAAAACAAATAACAGCATCAAAAATCAGTATGAAAGGGCACGGGGTGTAGTATATGGTAACCTGGCAGGAGTTTATTTTAAGCAGCAAAAATTGGCACAGGCAGCGGCGCTGTTTAAAAAAAGCATTGCTATCAATCTGCAGAAAGGCAATGATAACCTGGATGCCGAATTTACAGAGGTAAAACTGGCAAAACTCTATCAGTCACAACATAAGTTGGACCCTTCATTTGTTGTTCTGCAAAGCCTGCAGAAGCAACTGGTGACGGTTCCCAACATAACTGCCGAAGTGTCATTGAATAGCTTGCTGGCCGACTATTATACTGCCAAGCCTGATTTTAAGCAGGCTTTAAAATATTACAAGGCATACATTGTATTGAAGGATAGCCTGGATATAAGCAGGCAGGCGCTGAAGACAATAGATGTTAACGAACTGATTAAGCGTTATGAAAATGATACCGAGCTAACCAGCCTTAAAGAGAACAATGATGCACAGCATAAGTATTTACTGGCCGCTATATTAGCCGGCGTAGTATTGTTAACGCTGATGCTGCTGATTTATAAATACTGGAACAAATCAAAGCGGAATATTATATTGTTAGACGGGTTGAACAAACAAATAAGTACGCAGAATAATGATTTGGAGAATGCGCTGGAGGAACTGAAAACCAACAACCAGGAAAAAGACAGAATTTTACGTACCGTAGCTCACGATTTAAGAAACCCTATCGGCGGCATTGCTTCGCTTAGCGGTATGGTATTCGATGATTCGGAATGCAGCGAGGAACAGCTTGAGCTGGTGAAAATGATTAAGGACACGGCTAACGATTCGCTGGTTTTGATTCACGAGTTGCTGGAGGTTACCAATGACCAGCCGGAAATGGCACACCGCCGCATGATAGATGTTAATGCGCTTGCAAGCAGTTGTGTTGACTTACTGGCTTATAAATCGGCCGAAAAAAGCCAGCATATTAATTTTACCGGCCTAAGTCAGCCGAAAGAAGTGCCCATGGTGCGCGAAAAGATATGGCGCGTGCTCAGCAACTTGATTACCAATGCCATCAAATTCAGTGAAGTTAACGGCGAAATTGAGGTACGTGTAAAACAGCTTAATCAATACGTTCAGGTGTCAGTGCATGATTGCGGCATCGGCATACCGGAGGCCATGAAGCCCAAGATCTTCAATATGTTTACTGAAGCCAAAAGGCCGGGGACGCTGAATGAAAAATCATTTGGCTTAGGTTTATCCATCTGCAAACAGATTATTGACCAGCACCAGGGGAAAATATGGTTCACCAGCCAGCCCGATGAGGGTACTACCTTCTACTTTACGCTTCCCCTGCAATAATACTGCCGCTCAGGCTATGCTCTCATTTTGCAGTTTCATCTTCCTTAAAATTAGCGAAAACCTTTTTTCGTATCGCCCGGTTATCCTTTAGTTAATTTACTTTCTACAGTAAATGAACAGCAACAAATTATTTAATACTAACTATTATGGGAAACAATATTGCAGGCTCAACGCACGAGCATAAAGGGCAGCCATCGGGTAACAAAAAGGAATCAAGCGGTTTAAATGATGCTTTTGCCGGCACAACGCCGGAGCAGGATGAAAAACTGGCTGATGAATATACAGACGGCGGGGGCGACGGCGGTGAAACGGCTGCTAACGTACATCTGCTTCATCATAACCGCAATCCCAATAAAGGCGACGAGTTAAAGGATCCTCGTAAGTAATTCGGGCGTATGCCGGGCAGCTAACTTTGTGTTACGCTGCCCGGTACAGTTTTATCAGTAATCATAGCTACAAAAAAATATCATGGAAATAATTTCAAAAGAAGATTTTGCCGAACTGGCCGGCACCAGGAATGACATTTGTGTATCCATTTATATACCTGCACACCGTTCGGGCGATGCTGTGAATGAAAAGCAGGACAGGGTGATTTTTAAAACAGCGCTGCAGAACATCAGGCAGCAGCTGAAAGCGCAGGGGGCAGACGATGACCGGATTGATGCCATCTTAAACCCCGGATTTGCTTTAACCAATGACAATGATTTCTGGAACAACCAGCTGGAAGGCCTGGCCGTGTACCTGACGGAAAACTTTAACCGGGTGCTGAAATTGCCGTTTACTGTTCAGCAAATAGAGTACATCAACCACAGTTTCTACCTGAGCCCTGTAATACCAGCCGTTACTGTGCAAAAAACATTTTACCTGCTGATGCTGAGCAAGCACGACGCCCGCCTGTTTAAAGGCGACCATTACAGCCTGGAACGCATTATGGTGCCCGGCCTGCCCAACGGCGTTGATGATGTAGTGCACTTTGAGGAAAAAGGCGACCGCATGTTGTTTGGCCGCGGTGGTAACGGCGTAGCGGCAGGCGCCGGCGAGGCTGCCAACTACCATGGCCAGGGTGAGGGCAATCCTGATGACAAGGAGAATCTGGCTCTATATTTTCAGGAAGTAGATAAAACCCTTTTCCAGGAGGTACTTCACGATAAAAATGAGCCGCTCATTATTGCCGCTGTTGATTACCTGGTGCCGATTTATAAACAGGTTTCTCATTACAACTTTATATACAGTGAGCACATCAGCGGTAACTTTGAGCACGAAAATTCAGCAACACTGTTGGCCAAAGCCAACGAAAAGCTGGAGCCGTATTTTAAGGAAGATGCCAAAAAAGCGTTAAAGAATTATTACAACCAGCTGGCAACTCCTCAAAGCTCATCCATGCCCGAAACAGTAATACCGGCCAGTTTTTATGCGCGCGTTTCGGATTTATTTATTGCCGAGGGCGAGCATATCTGGGGAAACTTTGATGAGCAGAATAATAAGCTTACCCTGCACATGCAGCAACAGCAGGGCGATGAGGACTTGATTGACCGCGCAGCCGTAAACACCTATCTGAACGGCGGCAGCGTAAATATTTTAGATAAGGAGCACATGCCGAAGGAAAGCATTATTGCCGCTTATTTAAGATATTAATAACTTAAGCAACCGGCTGTAACTCCGATATTACAGCCGGTTGCTTAAAAATTGCTGATACCAGTAACCCGAATTTTTGATGATGCGCTGCTGTGTTTCAAAATCCACCCTGATCAGTCCGAACCGCGGATGATAGCCTTCGGCCCATTCAAAGTTATCGGTTAAGGTCCATACAAAATAGCCTTCCACAGGGCATCCCTCCTGCCTGGCCCTGAGTACCTCGGTAATATGATCGCTCAGGTATTGAATACGTTTGGGGTCTTCAACTCTGCCATCAGTTGCTTTGTCCTCAAAGGCAGCACCGTTTTCGGTAATATAGATCTTTTTAATCTGCGGATATTGACTGTATTTTTTCAATATATGATATATGGCCGGCGGATACACCTCCCACCCCATTTCGGTGAGCGGCACCTTGCGTTTGGCGGCCTTTACTAAACCAGCGCCGATATAAGGCGTGAAAAAAGAATACCTCACCAGTTCACGCGTATAATTTTGCAGGCCGATGAAGTCGAAATCAAAACTCAGCAGTGCTTCGTCGCCAGGCTGCATATATTTTGCGAGTTGTTTAAGTACCGGTAAATCTTTTATAGGGTAACCCAGGCCCAGTACCGGCTCTATAAACAAGCGGTTAATCAGCGCGTCCGCACGTACGGCGGCTTCTGCATCGGTGCGCTTGGTGGTATAAGGCTCAATACAGGAGCAGGAGAAAGTGGTGCCTATCTCGGCTTCGGGTAATAGCTGCCTCAGCTTTTTTGCCCCGGCGGCTATACTTAAAGCGGTATGGTGTATAGCCGGTAAAAAGTTGCGCAGCCCCCGCCGGCCGGGCGCGTGTATGCCCAAAAAATAACCGGCACCCGTAAAAACCGAGGGTTCGTTCATCACCATCCAGTGCTTAATGCGGTCGCCGAAATGCTGTGCGCACACTTCGGTATAGGCAGTAAACCAGCCAACTACCTCCCGGTTTGTCCAGCCGCCCTTTAACTCAAGCGCCTGCGGTAAATCCCAGTGATAAATGGTAAGCCAGGGTTCTATTCCCTGCTTTAGGCAATAATCAATAACATTATTATAAAAATCGATGCCTGCCTGGTTAACCTCACCTGTTCCCTGGGGCAGTATCCGGGTCCAGCTGACAGAAAAACGAAAATTGGGAATGCCTAATTCCTTAATTAAGTCAATGTCCTCCCGGTAACGGTGATAAAAGTCGCAGGCCAAGTCCGCCGTTTGTCCCTGCCGAACCTTACCTTTCCTGTGAGTAAAAACATCCCAGATGGATTCGCCTTTGCCATCGGCCGAAACGGCGCCTTCAATCTGGAACGCAGCGGCAGATATACCCCATATAAATTTCTCTCCGAATAGGTTTTTGCTGAGCGGGGAATATTCCATTAAAGCGGGTTGTTGGTAAACAACCCCAAATTGACTAATAATTATTAATTATTTAAAATGAATTCGGGCTCAGTGCATAAAGGATGAGCGAATGTTGTTGATAAACAACTTTTCGCGTAAGCCTCTCATCCAGTTCCATAAATTTGATGCAGTTTTCATGGTAATCTGTATTTGTATAATACCAAGTTACCTGCCGTATATTAATTCAACGGTGCTGAAAACATTATGATATTGTTAAATCGGCTTTCTTAACAGAGTAAACACTCTTTACGCGGTCGCGCAGATTGTAACCCGATGACATGACTTCGCCATAAGCGCCAGCCGAGTAAACAGCCACCAAATCTCCCCTGTGCGACTCGGGCAGGCTTACGTTTTCCTGGAAGCAATCAGTGCTTTCGCATATCGGGCCCACCACATCATAGTTTACGGCTTTATATTCATCATCGGTATTTTTGCTGATGTTTTCAATAAGATGATAAGCCTGATACAGCATCGGGCGGATCAGTTCCGTCATGCCGGCATCCAGTATCAGAAAGTTTTTACTGATGCCGTTTTTTACATATAATACCCGTGCAATCAGGGCGGCACATTGAGCTACCAGGGCACGGCCTAATTCAAAATGCACTTCCTGCCCCGGCTTTACTGTCAGGTGCTCGTTAAAAATTTCAAAATAACGTTCAAAGTCCACAATCCGGTTTGTTTTAGGGTTCCGGTAATCAATGCCCAGGCCGCCGCCCACATTCAGGATTTGAACGGGAAAGTCCCGCAATTCAAACCAGTTTTGTATTTCGTTTACTTTGGCGCATAGCTGCCTGAAAACATCCAGCTCAGTTATCTGCGAACCTATATGGAAGTGAATGCCTGCAAACTGCAGGTTACTGCAATTGCCCAGTGTAAATGCCACATCATCCAGCTGCCAGGTGTTAATGCCGAATTTGTTTTCTTCGAGCCCTGTAGTTATAAAATGATGCGTATGGGCATCAACATTGGGGTTAATCCGGATGGCTACCGTGGCAACTTTCCCTTTGGCCTTTGCCAGCTCATTAATCACCAGCAGCTCTTCTACCGATTCTGCGTTGAAGCAGAAAATATCAGCATCCAGCGCTTCATTGATTTCCCGGTCACTTTTGCCCACGCCGGCAAATACAACCTGCCGTGCCGCAAATCCGTGCGCCAGGGCCGCCTTCACTTCGTTACCGCTCACGCAATCGGCCCCGAAACCAGCCGCCTGTATGCTGTTCAGTAACTCCGGGTTAAAATTCGCCTTCAGCGCATAGTGTACGTGGTAGTTATAGCGGCCTGCGGCCTGCCTGCAGGCATCGAGCGTTTGCCGAAGCAGGCTTAAATCATAATAATAAAAAGGCGTTTCGGTGTTTTTAAATTGCTGAATGGTGGCGTTATTAAACATGGATAATATCAAAGGTGCAAAAGATGAAAATACTATACCTGCTAAGGCATTTAAGCGGCGGTTTGGCTTTGCAGATAAAACTTTAAATTTAAATATGTGTTTCTGTCACAGCAAAGGTATTCAGCCTGGCTTTTACAAAGGTAATTGATATGCTGTAAAAATAACACAACCAATAGTTACCAACACATTGATTGCTTTTGCAAGATAACTTATTAAATTCGAACCGGTTTTTTTAAGGCCTGAAATTGAGATTTTAACCAAACTATAATCTACCATGACTAAAATAAAATTTGGTACTGATGGCTGGAGAGCCATTATAGCCGACGATTTTACCATTGAAAATGTAAAGCGTGTAGCGTATGGCACCGCCCTGTGGCTTAAACAAAGTTATGATAATGCCTCTGCCGTGGTGGGCGCCGACCCGCGTTTTGGCGGCCCCTTATTTGCCGATGTTACCAGCCGTGTGCTGGCATCACAGGGCGTAAAGGTTTACCGCGCCGAGAATACGTTTGTTTCCACTCCCATGATTTCTATGGGCACCGTGCGCAAGGAGGCTTCGGCAGGGATTATCATCACAGCCAGCCACAACCCGCCGGCTTACAACGGTTACAAAATCAAAGCCAGCTACGGCGGCCCGGCCACACCGGATATGATCGAAAAGGTAGAGGCGCTGATACCGGACACTTTTGACGGCCAGCTCAAAAGTATTGAGGAATATAAAAATGATGGCTTATTGGAGTTCATCAACCTGGAGGATATGTATGTGGAGGATGTACAGGCGAAGTTTGACCTGGATGCCATCCGCAACAGCGGTATGCAGCTGGCTTATGATGCCATGTACGGAGCAGGCCAGAACGTGATGCAGCGCCTGTTCCCCAACATTACCTTTATGCACTGCGACCATAACCCCGGCTTTGAAGGCCAGGCACCCGAGCCGATACAGCGAAACCTGCAGCCCTTTGAGCAGCTGATTAAGGCATCGGAAGGTGAAATTGCATCAGGCCTGGTGACTGACGGTGATGCCGACCGCATTGGCCTGTACGATCAGGATGGCAACTTTGTGGATTCGCACCATATCCTTCTGCTGCTTATTCATTATTTGTATAAGGTAAAGGGCGAACGGGGCAATGTATATTCCACCTTCTCGTGCACCAGTAAGATACAGAAGCTGTGCGATGCTTACGGCATACAGAACACGGTGACCAAAATTGGCTTTAAATACATTTGCGACCTGATTGTAAACTCCGGCGAACCATTTTTGGTAGGCGGCGAGGAATCGGGCGGTATAGCGGTTAACGGCCACATTCCTGAGCGTGATGGTATATGGATTGGCCTGGTGATATGGGAATTTATGGCTAAAACCGGCCGCAGCCTTACTGATCTTGTTCAGGAAATTTACAGCGTTGTAGGTTCATTTGCCGTAGAGCGTTATGATTTGCATGTAACTGAAGAGAAAAAGCAGCAGATTATAGCCGATTGCAAATCGGGCAAATATCAGGGTTTCGGCAGTTATAAAATCAAGCGGTCGGAAGATCTGGATGGCTATAAATTCTTTTTTGAAAATGATGAATGGGTGATGATCCGCCCATCGGGTACAGAACCGGTATTGCGTGTGTATGCGGAAGCTCCGAATTCAGCAGAATCATTCAAAATACTGGACGCTGCCAAAGCAGACCTGCTCAGCTGATTTTATATAACTATTATTGCTTAAAGTTTCAAAGCGCTGATTTCAATATTTTCAGGCAGCGGCAATAAACTCTGTAAATTATAATCATTTGCTGCTGCCTGAAATAAAAAACTCTGCGATTGCTTGTACTCTGGTTAATGCTCTGTCAATCAGTTCATTAATTGAAGGTATGCCGGAAGCTTAAAGGGGAAACCCCTGTTTTAGCCTTGAACAACCGGCTGAACGACTGCGGATGCTCAAAACCCAACTCATAGGATATTTCACTCACTGATAACCCAGTGGTTGATATTTTCTCCTTTGCAGTTTCAATCATCTTATCTTGTATGTGCTGCTGCGTATTGCGCCCTGTCAATGCTTTAAGCAGGCTGCTTAAATAATTGGGCGACATGTTTAATTTTTCGGCAATGTACTGAACGCTCGGTAAACCTTGCGTTAACAGATATTCACTGTTAAAATAGCTGGTTAGCAATTCTTCAAGCTTGTTCAGCACCTGATGATTCTCAATTTTGCGCGTCAGAAACTGGCGGTGGTAAAACCTGTCGGCGTAATTGAGCAGCACCTCAATCATGGAAATTATAATGTCCTGACTGAAATTGTCGGTATTGGCGAAATACTCTGTTTGAATGTTTTGCATCATGCTGATTACAACAGCTTCCTCCTTCGCCGAAAGATGTAAAGCTTCGTTGACCGAATAATTGAAATATTCGTACTTTTTAATCTTCCTGGCCAGATGCGTATTCCACAAAAAATCAGGATGAATATAAAGCCCCCAGCCCGACAAGCCGGGAGCTTTCAATCTATCAAGATCAGAAACCATTGACCCAAAAACCTGCCCGGGTGCAATAAAGTACATTACACCGCCCTGAACAGCATACTGTTGTTGACCGTATTTAAAGTTAATATGGCAATTGCGCTTAAGCGAAATATTATAAAAATCAAGCACCCGGCTGGCACGTATATTTTCGGGCAGCTGTTTTACTTCCTCCAGGTTTACAACACTGATTAAAGGATGCTCCGGCCTGGGCAGGCCCGTTAGGTGATGAAGCTCGCCAATAGTTTTTATACGGTAGGGTTTTGCAGCCGGCATAGCACAAAGTAGTTATTGCTGATTATAAACAGCAGCAAATTCTTCGGCAAATTGTTTCAGTTTTATCTTTCCTGATATGGTTTTGTGGCGGTTGTAATCTTCGTAGAACCTGCCGCTGTGTATGCTGGCATTCATTTCTACAAACTTGCGGGCAAAGCTGTCGCCCATGCCAATGGCCTTGTACCTGTTAAACTCTTGTTCATCAGTAAGGAGATCCCATTTCAAATCGGGCTTACCGATAGCTGCGCCTAAAGTGGCCGCCACTTCGTTATAGGTCAGCGCCTCACTTGCCACATAACGAACCCTTCTGCCCGCAGCCTGCGATTCTAACTCCTGAACTATGGCATCAGCAATATCGATGTTGGAAACCAGCAGTGTCGGGTCATCTCCGCCGTAGCCTGCAGCTATTCTTCCCTCAGTTTTTATCATGTTTACAAACAACAGCAGGTTTTTGTAAAATCCACCGGGGCGTATAAATGAAATACTAACATCTGCCGGTAATGTGCTCAGCATTTTTTCGGCGCGGTGATGGATGGCGATAAGGCCATTGCCGTTTTCCATATCTGCACTCACACTGCTCAGGTAAACTACACGTTTAACACCCGAATGCTCAATGGCCTGCACATAATTGCTGGCTACCAAATCTGCCCGCCTGGCTACCGCATCTGCATTATTATCCGGGTCGGCAAAATTACCATACGGAGCCAGCATGCAATAAACTGCATCTGCACCTGTGAACGTCTCGGTTAAAAAGCCGGCATCTTCCATGGTGCCAATGGCTGCTTTTGCGCCCAATGCCTCAATGGCAGTCTGTTTTTCTGCGTTACTGCTGATAACGGTAACCAAATGGCCCCTTTTTACCAAATCCTGTATGAGCGGCGTACTTACGTAACCCAAAGAACCTGTTACTACAATTTTCATTTTTAATATTTTATGTCAGGCAAAGGTGCAGCACCGGGCTGGCAACAAAATAACACAATCTAAGAAGCTTTTAACATAATCTAAGCTATATCTTCTATTGCCTGTAAATACCGGCTATAGTTACTTAAACAGTCGGCCAGACACTCAAAATCAGCTAAAAGACTGCCGGAATGCAGTTGGTGACTGACTTGTAATGCGCTTAAACAATTTATTAAAGGATTGCGGATGCTCGAAGCCAAGCTGGTAGGCTATTTCGGCAACGCTCAGCCTGGTACAGATTAAGCTGCTTTTTGCCTTTTCAACTAACTGATAGTGAATATGCTGCTGAGCGCTTTGCCCTGTAAGGGATTTCAGCATATCGGTCAGATATCGTGATGATACCTGCAGATGATCGGATAGCTCCTGTACGGAGGGCAGCCCGTTTAAAGGCAATCGCTTGCTATTGAACCGGTTCAAGAGATACACATTCATCTGGTCAATCAGATTATTATATACGGCCTTTCGGGTAATAAACTGCCGATTATAAAAGCGATTGCTGTGATTTAACAGCAGTTCAATTTGTGAAACCAGAATATCCTGACTGAAGCGGTCGATGTTATTTTCTAATTCAGCGGCTATACCCTCAAAGAGCGCCTCAATAACTGCCTTTTCCTTTTCGGAAAGGAAAAGTGCTTCCGCAACATGATAAGCAAAGAAACCATACTGCTGTATGTTACTGCCTAACTGATAATTCCTGATCAGATCGGGATGAAAGAAGAGGGAATAACCATCGTGGCTGCTATCTTCTTCCGACATGGTGACGAGCTGATTAGGCGACAGGAAAGCCAGCCCACCCTCCTCAAAATCATAATAACCCTGCCCGTATTTCACCTGGCCCTTAAAATTTCTTTTGAAGGATATTTTATAAAAATCAATTAGAAAGCTTTGCCCTGCATAACTACGGCTGATGTCTGCCTTACCATAATCAATCAGCCCAATCAGCGGATGCAGCGGTTTAGGTTGATCCAAACAACGCATCAGTTCAGAGATGCTTTTGAATATTAAGGGTTGCTGAGCAGGGGCTTTTATAACATACGCAAAAATATCAAATATTAATCCTGTGCGGTTGGCCGTATAACAATATCGCCAACGTCAACATTTGCCGGCTGGCTCATGGCATAAACAACAGCTTCTGCAATATGATCAGGAGAAATAGCTATAGCGGCGGCTTTTTCTTTGATGGCCGTCCTTACAGCAGGGTCTTTAATGCTGTCTGTGAGCGGTGTGCTTACAAAACCCGGCGATATTCCGGTCACCCGCAAATTCGCTCCTGCTTCCTGGCGCAGTGCTTCAGTAATTGTGCGGACAGCATTTTTAGTGCCGGCATATACACCCTGCAATGGCACTATCCTGATGCCGGATGTAGAGATGATATTAATAATGTGCCCGAAACCCTGCTCACGAAAAACGGGCAGCGCCGCAGCTATGCCGTATAAAGTTCCCTTCAAATTAATGTCAATCATTTCATCCCATTCCTCTACCTGCAACTCATCTAAACGGGAAAGGTAACTGACTCCGGCATTATTGATAATAACATCGAGCCGGCCATAAGTATCCTGTGCCAGCCGCACAAGCCCTGTAAGGCTGCTGCGCTGCTTAACATCAGTAACTGTAAATACCGCCTCACCCCCTGCATTTGTTATACGGTTGGCAATATCGTGCAGTAAGGTTAGCCGCCGCGCACCCAATACTACTTTTGCGCCTCTGGCTGCAAGCATTAATGCTATTGCCTCGCCTATTCCGCTGCTGGCGCCTGTAATTAGTACTACCTTTCCGTCAATTCTGTTTTCCATCATGTTCAGCAAATTATTTAGCAGCCAAAGTTTGAAAATTTCAACGTTTGAGGCTTAGCCTGAACTGTAAATGTTGTAGCCAAAATTACATAGAACAAACTGTTTGTTGCCGCATCCTGCGCTGACAGCAAATTTGCTTTAACTTTGAGCATGAAGGATTATTACGCTAAGCTTTTTGAATACGATAAGTACGCCAATGAATTAATATTAACTATCCTGTTCGCCGCAGGCTGCCCCGAGAAGCCGGTTCAATTAATGGCGCATTTAATTGCCACGCAGCAAATCTGGCTTACCCGTGCGCAAAAGCTGCCGCCGTCCGGCATCCCGGTATGGCCCGGCTGGGCAGCCGGCGAACTGGCCGGAGCTCTGCAAAACAGCCATCAGGGTTGGATAAACTTCCTGTCGGGATTACAGCAGGACGATTTTGCATCAGTTATTAACTATCAAAATTCAAAAGGCGAAGCCTACAGTAATACGCTCGGGGATATTGCCACACATGTAATCAATCATGGTACCCATCACCGGGCGCAGGCCGGGCAGCTGCTTAAACCGGCAGGTACAGAAATATTACCCGTTACTGACTATATTGTGTACGTGCGCAACCAGCGCAGCTTACAATAGCTTGTAAACCGGTAAGCGTTATCGTATTTTTGCGTTATATTTCTATAGATACGATGAACAAACTGATGCTGGTTATTTTTGCTGCAGGGCTGCTTATAAGCGCCTGCGCAGATCCTAAAAAACAACAAAAGGAACTACTGGACGATATTATAAAAGCGCACGACAAAGTGATGGCTGACGATGAAAAAGCCGAACTCAACAAAATGCGCCTGGACACTTTATTAAAACAAAAACCGGCTCTGAAACCGCAGATTGCCCCGCTTACTGCGGAACTTACCCTGGCCGACAGCAACATGGAAACCTGGATGCAGCAGTTTAAACCGGATTACACCGGCAAATCAACCGATGAGGTGGTAAAGTACCTGTCGGGGCAAAAAAAGGAACTTACCCGTGTTGACTCACAACTGCAGGCGGTAATTATTAAATCGGGCCAGTTTATTATAAAAAATAAATGATGAGTAAAATATTTGCCGTTTTCGCTGCTGCCGTTATATTTTCTGCCTGTAACCTGAAGCCGGCAGATAAAAACATATTACCGGTTTACGGCAACCGCCAGCCGGTAACTAAAACCATAAACGGCAAAACGGTGACGGACACCGTTTACGAAACCATCCCTAAATTTAAATTTGTAAACCAGTATGGCGACAGCGTTACCAATAAAACACTGGATGGTAACATTTACGTAGCCGATTTCTTCTTTACCAGCTGCCCGTCCATCTGCCCGGTAATGCATCGTAATATGCTCAAGGTTTATAATACTTTTAAAAATACAGGAGGTATCAAAATCCTGTCGCACAGTATTGACCCTAAGCATGATAGTGTTGCCGTGCTCAGGAAATATGCAGACGGCCTGGGCATAACCGGCAAAATATGGTGGTTTTTACAGGGCAACAAGGAAGAAACCTACCAGCTGGCGCAAAACTACCTGGTAGCTGTAAAGGAGGATAAAACCGCCGCCGGGGGCTATATCCATGCAGGTTATTTTATTTTAATTGACAAACAGAAGCGCATACGCGGCACCTATGATGGTACACAGCCTGAGCAGGTGGATAAGCTGATTGCCGATATGAAAACGCTGCAGCAGGAACCAGCCGAAATAATGGCGCAATGAAAGCAGTGCTGCCGTTCTTGTTTTTCATCTTTATCATTGCAGCATTCCTCTCGTGCCAGAATGAGCAGGAGATTGAATACAACCGGTATTTCACCGCCGGCAAAGTGGTTTACCAAAGTCATTGCCAAAACTGCCACGGCGCTGATGGTGCGGGCCTGGGTACCCTGATTCCGCCCCTCACGGATGCGGCTTACTTAAAAAAAATAAGAACGCAGCAGGCCTGCATCATTACCTATGGTTTGCAGCAGCCTGTTTTAGTTGGCCGGAAAGCTTACTACCAGAAAATGCCGCCCTCCGGCTTAGCCCCGGTTGATGTGGCCGAGGTAATTACCTACGTCAACAATTCTTTCGGCAATAAATCGGGCAGCTACCCTATTGAGCAGGTTACTGCCGATTTGAAGCAGTGCAACTGAGCCTTTTGAATGTAAAAGGCATACTATGTGTTTATAACTCAGGCAGCGCCGGCAGGAAAAGCTGCTTAAATGCATAGTTGTAACAGTTTTAATTTTGCAATCGGTTACTACAACCTGCTCATTTACATGATATTGCCATAATCATGTCAGCGTTCATGAACGTTCATGAACGTTCACGGGTGTTCACGCCTCTGTGAACGTGAACACCCGGCGCAGTTATTTTGCTACATTTGCAGGGCAAAGCGTTCTATCGCTGCCTTCACGGGCGGAGGAAAGTCCGGGCAACACAGAGCATCCTGCTTCCTAACGGGAAGGCGCCCGTCAGCGGGCGACAGCAAGTGCCACAGAAAATAAACCGCCTGCCTTACCGGCGGGTAAGGGTGAAAACGCGAGGTAAGAGCTCACGGCCTTTGCAGGCAACTGCAATTGCGGTAAACCTCAGGAGTTGAAAAACCAAATAGGTTCTGAAAGCGGGGCGGCTCGTCTCCTGATGGCGGTTTCGGCAGCCATTGTCAGAATGGGTAGGTTGTTAAAGGCTGTTAGCAATAGCAGTATCCAGATTAATGATAGAAGCTGCCGGCCTGGCCGGCAGTACAGAACCCGGCTTATAGCTTTGCTGCTGATCACCCCTTTCTGCTTCGGCCGAAAGGGGTTTTTAGTAGCTGGCTGTTAGCGATTTATAGTTAGTAATTTATAGCAGGTTTAATATAAGAGATTGGAAGTTTATAGAGGTGCTATAATTTTCCTCAGTGAACTATAAACCAATGATTAAGCACTGTCCTCTGTTTTCCCAATCGTTCCTGAATAAAAAACTGTTTAATTTTCTATACAATTTTATATCTTAGCACCCGTTTTTACCTATACCCCCTTGAATGTTAAAATGGCTAAAATATTAATTATAGATGATGAGCGCGCCATCCGCAGCACGCTTCGCGAAATACTGGAATATGAGGATTATCAGGTAGATGATATTGACAATGGCATTGATGGTCTCAACCTGATTCAAAAAAACGATTATGACCTGGTTCTGTGCGATATTAAGATGAACCGCATGGATGGCATGGAGGTGCTCACTGAGGGGCTTGCTATCAGGCCCGACCTGCCCTTTATCATGATTTCCGGCCACGGCACTGTTGAAACAGCCGTGGAGGCCAGCAAGAAAGGTGCATTCGATTTTATATCCAAACCGCCCGATTTAAACCGGCTGCTCATTACCGTGCGCAACGCGCTCGACCGCGGCTCGCTGGTAGTTGAAGCCAAAACGCTGAAGCGCAAGGTTTCAAAGGTAAGGGCCATTTTAGGCAACTCGCAGGGTATTACTAAAATAAAGGAAACCATTGAACGCGTTGCCCCTACTGAGGCCCGCGTGCTGGTTACCGGCGCCAATGGCAGCGGTAAGGAGCTGGTGGCCCGCTGGCTTCACGAAAAATCAAACCGATCTAACGCCCCGCTGATCGAGGTAAACTGTGCGGCCATTCCATCAGAACTGATTGAGAGTGAACTGTTCGGGCATGAAAAGGGTTCATTTACATCGGCGGTGAAGCAGCGCATCGGTAAATTTGAATCGGCCAGCGGAGGCACGTTGTTTTTGGACGAAATCGGCGATATGAGCCACTCTGCTCAGGCAAAGGTGCTGCGCGCCCTGCAGGAAAACCGTATTACCCGCGTAGGCGGCGAAAAGGAAATTGAGGTGGACGTGCGCGTAGTGGCAGCCACCAATAAAGACTTGTTGAAGGAGATAGAGGACGGTAACTTCCGGATGGACCTATACCACCGCCTGAGCGTGATACTGATTCATGTGCCGCCCCTGTCTGACCGGCGGGACGATATCCCGCTGCTTACTCAAAGCTTTCTAGAGGAAATTTGCAACGAGTATGGTATGCCGACCAAAAGAATAAGTGATGCCGCGCTCGAAGCCCTGAAAGCGCTGCCATGGACAGGCAATATACGTGAACTGCGCAACATGATTGAGCGCCTGATTATCCTGAGCGATAAAGTTATTACTGACGCGGATGTTAAAGCCTTTGCCAACCCATCGGCACCGGTTACTGCTGCAGCTGCCGGCGCTGCCGCCCCGCAAACCGATTTTGAACAGTTTAAAAATTTCCAGGAATACAAGGATTTTGCCGAGCGCGAATACATTAAATTCAAGCTCGAAAAGAATAACTGGAACGTATCAAAAACTGCTGATGATATTGATATACAGCGCAGCCACCTATACAGCAAAATAGAAAAGTTTGGCCTGAAGCGTGGCGAATAGTATTCTGAGTCAGGATTTAAGAATCAGGAAATAATATATTATAAAGGCTGAAGAAGTTTTAGTGATAACTAAGGCTTCTTCAGCCTTTATGCTTTGAATGTTATCAGTTAAACCGTGCTTTAATACAACACACTTCATTATAATGTATTTTAAATACTTATCAACATTCGAGTAAACGCCTTGTTATTGCTAATATAA
Source organism: uncultured Mucilaginibacter sp. (assembly GCA_964241945.1). Classification (GTDB taxonomy): domain Bacteria; phylum Bacteroidota; class Bacteroidia; order Sphingobacteriales; family Sphingobacteriaceae; genus Mucilaginibacter. The sequence goes on along the minus strand of CAXTCH010000010.1, from coordinate 3 downwards.
TTA
>CAXTCH010000009.1:0-20942 GCA_964241945.1 uncultured Mucilaginibacter sp. | reverse complement strand
GACATCGATACCAAACAAATCTATACTGTACAAACCCACAAATCGTTTAAGCCCGATTTTCAGTCGCAGGAAGGGGAAATATTGATAAAAGGCATTTCAGTAATGAAAGGTTACTGGAACAAACCTGAAGAAACCAGTATGGCCATTGATGCCGACGGCTGGTTTCATACCGGCGATATCGGCCGCTTTTACAAAGGCAACATCCAGATTACCGACCGATTGAAAAATATGCTTGTAAATGCCTTCGGCAAAAACATCTATCCTACACCGGTGGAGAACGCTTATTTGAAAAGCCCTAAAATTGAGGGGGTATTTTTGGTAGGCGACAAACGCGAGTATGTAACGGCTATCATTGTACCCTCCCGCGAAATGCTGCAGGAGGCTTTTCACTTAAGTGATGATTTTTTTGCAGAACCCGAACTATTCATCCAAAACAAAGAAATCATAGATTGGATTGGGCAGGATATCCGCAAACTGTCGGCCGAATTAGCCAAGTTTGAGCGTATTAAGAATTTCGTCGTAAAACGAACCCCCTTCAGTATGGAAGAAGGTGAAATTACAGTTACCTTGAAAGCCAAACGCAAAGTAATCGAAAAGAAATATGCGCAGGTGATTGACGACATGTACTTACAGGAAGCGGAAGCTGATTAATGAAACCAGAAAGGATAAGAAAATATTCTAAGCCTTTCTGTTTAATGCAACTGGCCAGCTTTATTTATCAAACGCCGGTTTATTCCGTAAAACACATTTATGATATTGTCGTGTTATAACTCTGTCAAAATGAATACATATTTGCATGTTAGCTAATTACTGTTGAACTCAAACGCTGTTAAACTTTACGTTCTTACTGTTTTCCTTTGCTTTGCATGGATGACCTCTGGCTTTGCGCAGGGCAGTTTCAATCCGATTAAACCATCTGATTCAACCCGAATCAGACGGAGTCCGGTTATTGATTCGGCCAAACAGATAGATGCCATAGATGTGTTACATCATATATTTCACAGCGACTCCACCAAACATAAAAGCCGCCCTTTTCAGCGACTTAATTTTTCCATAGTACCTTCGGCGGGCTATTCTTTGTCTACCGGCCTGGCAGCAGATGTTGTTGCCAACACAGCATTTTATACCAGCCACGCCCGTAAAGAAAATCTTTCATCCATCAACGGTGAGTTTGTGGTGGATACCCGTAGTCAGCTTTTATTAATCAGCCGTTCTGATATCTGGGGGCCCGACAACTCCTACAATTTCACCACCGACATCCGGTTAGAAAAATACCCGACTGATGATTACGGTTTAGGCACACAAACTACCGAAATAGACGACCGTAAACTGGTTTATAATTATGTGCGGGTTTACGGCACCTATTTTAAGCGGTTGGTTGAAAACTATTATCTGGGCCTGGGTTATAATTATGACCACCATTACCGCATCAGCGAAATCTATAATCCACAGGCTGGCAATCAGGATTTTGCGTTATACGGTTCGCCTGCAAATACAACATCGTCGGGCGTAGTGCTTGATTTTCTATTTGATAATCGAAAGAATTCAATAAATCCCCTGAACGGCGGTTATGTAAACGTAATTTACCGTCAGAATGCCTCTTTTTTGGGCAGCGATGCCAGCTGGCGCTCTTTATTGATCGACCTGCGCAAATACATTCGTCCTGTAGACGATTCCAACAACATACTGGGGTTTTGGAGTATGATCTGGCTGAGTTCGGCCGAAACACCATATTTGGACTTACCGGCCACAGGGCAAGATACTTACAACAACAGCGGTCGCGGCTATATACAGGGTCGTTTCCGGGGCCGTGATATGTTTTATATTGAAAGCGAATATCGCTTTGGTATTACCCATAATGGTCTGCTTGGCGGTGTGGTGTTTGCCAACGGCCAAACCTTTACCAATTCACACAACAAGTTTGATAACTTTGCTCCAGCTGCCGGTACGGGCTTACGTATTAAGGTGAACAAGCATTCCAATACCAACGTCAGTTTGGATTATGCGGTAGGCATTCGCGGTTCGAGGGGGTTATTTGTAAATCTGGGTGAGGTGTTTTAATATACCTTCAATTAAACGTTGCCCAGCAAAATTCCCAAACCGAATACAATACCACCGCCCAGCACTACCTGTACAATAGTTGACCATAAAGGCGTCTTCATAAATTTATACCGGATAAAAGCAATACCAAATAATTCAAGCACCACTACCGCATAGGCCAGATGAAGTGCATGATGAATATTGTTAATTAAAAACGGCAGCGTATGCAGCATACCGCCCAAAGCTGTTGAAAAGGCTGTAATAGTTCCCCGTGTAACCGGATGACCACGCCCGGTTACCGTACCGTCATCTGATAATGCCTCGGCTAAACCCATGCTTATACCTGCGCCTAAAGATGCAGCCAAACCCACGTAAAATGCTTTGATGGGTTGCCCGGTTAAACCTGCCGCAGCAAATATAGGAGCCAGTGTTGATACCGAACCGTCCATAAGGCCCAGCAAAGCCGGCTGCACTTTCTGAATTACAAATACTTTATTGTGTTCTGAGATCATTCAATATTTTAGTAGCTGAAGCTTTTGACAAAAGCAAAAGCTGCCTGTTTAGGTACAAAGAATGAGATAAATAACGAAAGGTTTATAACTAATTGCTGTTTATAATCAGTCTTAAACTGTTATAAAAAGACTATTTTTGCATTTTTTAAATACAACTTCTATTATGAGTATTACAGCTTTGTCTGAGCAGGAAATTATACGCCGCGAATCGCTGCAACAGCTTCGCGCATTGGGCATTAATCCCTACCCGGCCGAGGCCTATAAGGTAACTGCCTTTACGAAAGATATAAAAGATAATTTTGAAGCTGATCCCGAGGCTTTCCAGCAAGTGACTTTAGCAGGCCGTATTATGCAACGCCGCATTATGGGTAATGCATCATTTGCCGAATTGCAGGATTCTACCGGCCGTATACAAGTGTACATTAAACGGGATGAAATATGCCCCGGCGAAGACAAAACGTTGTACAATACCGTATTTAAGAAGCTATTGGACATTGGTGACTATATTGGGGTAAAGGGCTATGTGTTTTTTACCCAAACCGGCGAATTGTCTGTACATGTGCAGGAACTAAACCTGCTTTCAAAATCATTAAAACCGTTACCCGTTGTAAAGCGCGATGAACAAGGCAATACTTATGATAGTTTTACTGATCCGGAGCTGCGTTACCGTCAGCGGTATGTAGACTTAACGGTAAATCCCGAATTTAAGCAGATTTTTATTAACCGCTCAAAGGCAATTAGTGCAATGCGCAATTATTTTGACACGCAAGGTTGGATGGAGGTGGAAACTCCTATTTTGCAACCAGTGCACGGCGGTGCCGCAGCTAAACCCTTTGCTACGCATCACAACACATTGGATATGCCGCTTTACCTGCGCATTGCCAATGAGTTGTATTTAAAACGTTTGATTGTTGCTGGTTTTGACGGCGTATATGAGTTTGGTAAGATGTTCCGCAATGAAGGCATGGACCGCACGCATAATCCGGAATACACTGCGCTTGAAATTTACGTAGCTTACAAAGATTATATATGGATGATGGCCATGGTAGAAGAATGCCTGGAAAGCGTTGCACGTGCTGTACACGGTACAGCTGCAGTAAAAGTAGGTGAACAGGAAATTAACTTTGCCGGCCCGTATGAGAAATTATCCATGTATGATTCTATTCTGAAATATACCGGCATTGATGTATCGACTATGGACGAAGGTGCGTTGCGTCAAACCTGCCGCGATTTAGCGATTGAGGCAGACAACAGCATGGGCAAAGGCAAACTGATTGATGAAATATTTAGTGCAAAAGTGGAAGCCAACCTGATTCAGCCGACTTACATTACCGATTACCCGATTGAAATGACGCCGCTGGCTAAAAAGCACCGAAGCAAAGAAGGCTTGGTAGAGCGTTTTGAGTTGTTTGTAAACGGGAAAGAAATTGCTAATGCTTATTCAGAGTTAAATGACCCTATCGACCAGCGTGAACGTTTTGAAGACCAGCTATTGCTGGCTGGCCGTGGCGACGAAGAGGCCATGGCCATGGATGAGGATTTTCTGCGCTCTTTAGAATACGGTATGCCGCCTACGTCGGGTTTAGGTATCGGTATCGACCGTCTGGTAATGCTGATGACCAACCAGAGCACCATTCAGGAAGTACTGTTTTTCCCGCAAATGCGGCCGGAGAAAAAAGCCAAAGTAGTTACCTCAGAAGATTTTATAAACATTGGCGTACCTGCCGAATGGGTGCCTGTATTGAATATGATGGGCTTCAATACACCAGAAGAATTGAAAGCAGCTAATCCTAACAAAGTGTTTAACGACTTAGGCGGCATGCGCAAAAAATTGAAACTGGATTTGACCATGCCGACCAAAGAGGAAGTAATGGCCTGGTTTGCATAAGCTTCGCTAATATTAAAACAAAATTTAATCAAAACTTAAAATACCGCTAACCATCGCTTTATATAGTCCAGTTAGTTTTATAAAAAGACTATGACTATGTATTCCGCACTTGAAATTACAGAAAAGGAATTCCTTATAAAGCTGGACCGCAGTAAATTTAATATCAATCTGATTCGTACTCTGCTTAAAATTGTCGAGGTATCGAACCCGCAGGATATTGACGAACAAAGTTTTCCGCCACGGCTGATTTCGGAATTTAACAAAAGCACATCCTCATCCGAACCTGACTACTTCGGTAATTTAGATGACAAATAAAAATGGCTGTATGCAATTTGCATACAGCCATTTTTATTTGTCATCTGTTTTTCTAAGTGATAGCGAAATCTTTGTAAAGCTGATTACTGCTATACGTATTCTTCGCTACCGGTTAAAAACATCAAGGATACTTTTTAATAGTTTCTGAACCCTCGTTGCACCTGCTTATCCATTTGTGCCAACTGGCCTTTCATCGTCTTAATCTGATCAGCCAGAAGCTTATTCTTGTCATCCTTGCTAGCTTCTGATAAATACATCTGTGCTTCGCGCTTGTTACGTTTGGCCATGGCTATGCCGGCCAAACTTATTTTTGCCAGCGCATTGTTATGCGACATCAACATACCCAGCGACAATGCCTTTTTAAAGTATTTTTCAGACTTTAACGGTGCCTTACGTGACTCAATTAACCCGATAAGCAAATTATAATAGCCGTGCTGATTACGGTGCAATTGCTTTTCGTAATCTGTAATTTTTACCAGCCATTTTTCCGCTTCTGTAGTATTTTCTTTACGCAAGTACCATTGGGCAATAATTATGTTCTCGTTATAAAAGAAACTCAGCAGCACCAAGCCGCCAATCAGCAACACGGGTATGCCCCATCCCCAGTGACCGAAAACCATCAGCGCAATAGCGCCACCCATAATCACACAGGCAACAATCAAACGAACAATATTTGACATCATTTGTAATATTCAAATTAAAGTGCAAATATCCGTTTATTTGCACGCTTACACAATTTTCAGCATAAATATTTATGGCAGTTGATCTGGAACCTTCCTGGCTTGAAGTTTTACATGATGAATTTGATCAACCTTACATGGTTAAGCTTCGTGAATTTCTGAAACAGGAGAAAGAAGCGGGCGTTAAAATTTATCCCAAAGGCAGCGACATCTTCAATGCTTTTAATAAAACGCCTTTTTCAAATATTAAGGCCGTTATTTTGGGACAGGACCCCTATCATGGTACTAATCAGGCTATCGGGTTATCCTTTGCTGTGCATAAGGGGATTACGGTTCCGCCCTCTTTAAAAAACATATATAAAGAATTGCAAACTGACATCTCCGGATTCACCACTCCCTCACATGGCGACTTAACCGAATGGGCCGAACAAGGTGTAATGCTGCTCAACGCCACGCTTACGGTGCAGGCCGGTAAACCGGGCTCGCATCAAAAAAAGGGATGGGAGATTTTTACTGATACAGTGATTCGGAAAATATCAGAAGAAAAAGAAGGTATTGTATTTTTGTTATGGGGTAAATTTGCCCAGGCTAAAGAAGAGCTAATTGACACCGGCAAACATCATATTCTTAAAGCGGCCCACCCTTCACCCTACTCAGCTGATAACGGCTTTTTCGGCTGCCACCACTTTTCAAAAACCAACGCTATACTTGAAGAAGAAGGAAAAACACCGATTGACTGGCAAATACACTAAGAAGATATGCAGGTGCGTGGATGTAAAGACCTGCGGATTTTTGATCTACCAACCATTTACGCATCAGCTTATTTGCACACCAATTTAGTATTCCAGCGGTACGATAGGTTCCTTTTTGCTGGTCGACATGATCATCATGGTCTGAAAGGTTTTTACCACGCTGATGCGGCTGATTTTTTCCATAATCAGCTGCTCGTAAGATTTAATATCGCGTACATACACCTTGAGCAGAAAGTCGCACTGCCCGGTTACATGATGGCATTCGGTAACCTCTTTGATGTGCTGAATTTCATCTAAAAATATCTGGATGGTGTTGTTTTTATGGAAATCGAGCGATACCTGAATAAATGTTTTGATCCCCAGTCCTAACTTTTCTTCGTCCACCAAAGCATGATAGCTTTTTATGTATTCGGCGTTTTCCAGCTTACGCACGCGCTCTAAAGTAGGCGCAGGCGAGAGGCCTATCTCATTGGAAAGCTGCAGGTTGGTAATGCGTCCGTTCTCTTGTAATATTCTCAGAATCTGTAAATCAATTTTATCCAGTTCATTAGCCATAAGTCAAAATTAGAATAATTATTGAACATCAAAATATAATTCTTTAGATGTCGAAACGGGCAAAAGTTAATTCGTATATCAAATTAATTGAAAATAAGCTTTTAGTGCTGATTGAATTTTACAGAAACATTTACAGACCGCTGTTGTATAATTTGCGGTTCTATTAAGTTAGGAAACCACCCTTTTTAAGCGTATACTTGACATATCAGCTTAAAAAACTATCACTTCGGGATATATATAGAATGGATTATACCAATGGAGAATCGCTGGGCAACGTACACTCTTCGGTAAGTACCGAAAGCAAAAGTGGCTGGCGTAAATTTATGGCCTTTGTAGGGCCAGCTTACCTGGTAAGTGTGGGCTACATGGACCCGGGTAACTGGGCCACAGACCTTGCAGCAGGCAGCCAGTTTGGCTACCGCCTGATCTGGGTGTTGCTGCTATCCAACTTGGTGGCGTTAGTCCTTCAAAATTTGAGTCTCCGGTTGGGCATTGTTCGTGGATTGGATTTAGCCCAGGCTTCAAAAAAGGCTTACCCGCAATTCATTAATTTCTGCCTGTATATATTGGCTCAAATCTCTATTGTGGCTTGTGATTTGGCCGAGGTTATTGGCATGGCTATTGGTTTGCAGTTGTTATTTCACCTGCCTCTCATTTGGGGCGTAATTATTAGTTTAACCGATACCTTGCTGCTCTTGTTCCTGATGAATAAAGGCATGCGTAAGCTCGAAGGCTTTATCGTATCGCTCATTTTTGTGGTTGGCTTATCCTTCCTGATCGAAATGTTTATAGTAAAGCCCGACACTGTTGAAATATTGAAAGGCTTTATACCGAACAATCTGAGCAATACTGCGCTTTACGTAGCCATTGGCATCATCGGCGCCACGGTAATGCCCCACAATTTGTACTTGCACTCCTCGCTGGTGCAGACGCGCAAAATTGAACACACCGACGAAGGAATCCGTAATGCACTTAAATTTAATATGTGGGATACTACGCTGGCGCTTAACCTAGCCTTTTTTGTTAACGCAGCTATTCGCATCCTCGCGGCTTCTGCGTTTGTTGGAAGGGGTTATCACCATGTTGCCGAAATTCAGGACGCTGAAAAGCTGCTTTTTCATCTCTTTGGCTCTGTTGCTCCCACATTATTTGCCGTTGCTTTAATTGCTGCCGGTCAAAGTTCTACCATCACCGGTACACTGGCAGGGCAAATTATTATGGAAGGCCACATTAATCTGCGCATTGCTCCCTGGCTGCGTCGGTTGCTGACCCGCTTGCTGGCCATTGTACCTGCTATCTTTACGGTGCTGTACTCCGGTGAACGTGGTTTGGGGAATTTGCTGATATTAAGCCAGGTGATTATTAGTTTACAATTAGCCTTTGCTGTAATTCCGTTGGTACTGTTTACCTCCGATAAAAAACGAATGGGCAAATTCGCTTCAAGCTTACCTCTAAAGACAATAGCCTGGGTATTCACTGCAATTATTATCGGCTTGAATGCGCGACTGGTAATACAACAAATCGGCGACTGGAGTAAGGACGGCTCATCATCGTTATTAATTCATGGTTTGTTGGTGCCTTTTGCAGCAGCTTTAGGTGCGTTACTACTATATGTGCTTTTACAGCCCCTGCTGACCAAGCACCGGGAAGAACCCCTGTTTATTCCACACGGTATAGCTAAAATTATTGACCATCTTAATCCTATTGTTTACCGCCATATCGGTATTACTATTGATTTTTCAAAAAATGACCAAGACACTATACGCCATGCTTTAATGCAGGGCGGAAAAGAGGCTTTATACACTTTAATACATGTGGTAGAAACCGCCGGAGCACGTTACCACGGTACCCAGGTAATGGATCAGGAAACGCAAAGTGATGCAGACAACTTGGAAAAATATGTAGACATCATTTGCCAGCTGGGTTACCGGGCCGATGGCCAGATAGGTTACGGGCAAACCGCTGAAGCCATTGCCGGAATTGTGAACAAGGACAAAATTGAGTTTTTGGTAATGGGTTCACACGGGCATAAAGCATTGAAAGATTTAATTTTTGGTACTACCGTAAATTCTGTAAGGCATAAAGTATCTGTTCCGGTACTCATTGTTAAGCCGCAAAAAAGTTAACTTTGCTGCCCCTGTTTTTTCAATCATGAGCGATAACAATACCTATATAAAAAATAAAAAAGCTTACTTCGAGTACCATATACTGGATAAGTATACGGCAGGAATTAAACTGCTGGGCACTGAAATTAAGTCGATACGCGAAGGAAAGGCGAATGTGAATGATGCTTTCTGCACTTTTATAGATGATATTCTATATGTGCGGAATTTGCACATTGCCGAGTATTCACACGGCTCGTTTTACAACCATGAGGCCAAACGCGACCGGGCATTGCTGCTGCAAAAAAAAGAATTAAAAAAGTTGAAAACCCGCACTCAGGAAAAAGGCCTTACCATCATTCCGCTTGCTATGTTCATCAGCGACCGTGGCTTTGCCAAACTGGAAATCGGCTTAGCTCAGGGTAAAAAAGCATTTGATAAACGCGAAACCATGAAAGAGCGCGATGTAAAAGTAGAACTGGACCGGGTAATGAAGCGGTAGAGATTACCTTTAATCTCCTAAGAAAAATAGAGGTGTATTCTTTATATGGATTAAGCAAAAAGGCAGTTAGTTTAACTGCCTTTTTGCTTAAAATCTTTTATGTACCCTTATAAGGATAAGGAGATCTCCCTTTTACCAAGCTTTATCGCCCACTAAAGGTACAAACCGGAAGGTGTCAAATACAATCTTCTCATAGGCATTATCAGCCACTTTAAGCACGGTAACCATTTTTTGCTCTTGCTCATTACCTACCGGGATAACCAGTATACCGCCAACAGATAATTGCTTCAGCAACAAATCGGGCACGGTCGGTGCACCGGCCGTTACAATAATTTTTTGATAAGGCGCTTGTTCGGCGATGCCGCGCGAGCCATCTCCTAAAAAGAAATTTGGTTTATAGCCCATATAAGGCAGTACCTGCTTAGTGCGCTCATACAGTTTTTCCTGCCGTTCAATGGTATATACTTTAGCGCCAAGTTCGAGCAAAATACAGGTTTGGTAACCTGAACCGGTACCTATTTCGAGCACTTTGTCGCCACGGCGGATATGTAACAGCTGCGTTTGGTAAGCTACGGTATAAGGTTGGGAAATAGTTTGGCCTTCACCTATAGGAAAAGCGATATCCTTGTAAGCCTGCGCCCAAAAGGTTTCATCAAAAAAGAAATGGCGGGGTACTTTGCCAATGGCTTGCAGCACATTTTCGTCCTCAATTCCCTTCTTTTTTAAAATATCAACCAGCCGTTTGCGGGCTCCCTTCTCCCTGTAATTATCGATAAACTTATATGCCATTGCCGAAACAAATTTAGCTAAATAGCTTAGCTTTTTTTCAGTAATAGAACTTTATACGTGCAAAACCCAGGTAAGGTATTTAGCGTTAACCGAATGTTTTTTTCTATCGATGTAGTAAAGATGTCTATTTTGTGCTTACTTGTAGCATTTGCGCCTGCCTATGCGCAATGAAAGCAAACACTATCCTAACCATGATGCAATTATCACTGCCTAAATTATTACCTCTTATTTGCTTAGTTGCCTTAAGCGTGTCATCTTGCAAAAAAGACAAAGCCAGTCAGCACCAGGCTGATGCTGTAATTTATAATCATGGAGACCCGGCGTTAAATGGCGGCGGATGAGAAGTGTACGTATCAATAACAAGAACGCCTATTATGCTGATAATCTAACTTATAGCAATGATCAAAATAACAGCTACAAAGCAGACAGTCTGAAAGTGCATAGTCGGCATACTATTATTGATACCCGGCAATATAAAGCGCCGATTACAGGCAAAATGTTATTGTAACTACCATACCTATCAATAAAATATTCAAACTTAATTAATAAGGATCTACATCCGGCTGCACTAAACTGCCTTTGCTTAGCTTGGTTGTTTGGTACTGAAGGATTACCTCGCGGATGATCTGCTTCACTTTTGCCAGTGATACCGTGTCGCGCTCGAACTTAAGCATGATAGACTTGATATAAAAATTACGGATGCGGCTAATGAGCGGAAACTCCGGCCCTACCACCCGGTCGCCAAAATGCTTACGCAGTTCGGCTGCTAGGTAATCGGCCTGCAAAATTAATTGGTCAGGGTCGCGATGCTTAATATCGAACTGAATAATACGATAGAACGGCGGATATTTAAAAGTCTTCCGCTCTTCTATTTCTGTAAAGTAAAGGTCTTTATAATCATTTGCTATTACCTGCCTTATCACCCGGTGGTCGGGATTATAAGTTTGAATCACCACTTTACCCTGCTTGCCCCGTCTGCCGGCCCGGCCGCTCACCTGTGCCAGCATCTGGAAGCTGCGCTCGTTAGCCCGATAATCCGGATATTTCAGCAAACTGTCGGCATTGATAATACCGATAACGGTAACATCCGAAAAGTCCAGTCCTTTGGCTACCATCTGGGTACCCACCAGTATGTCTATACGCTTTTCCTCCAACTCATTTAGTATGGTTTGGTAAGCATTACGTGCACGGGTGGTATCTAAATCCATACGGGCGATGCGGGCTTTAGGCAACAGCATACTCAACTCGTCTTCAATCTTTTCAGTACCGAAGCCTTTGTATTCCAAATGCGTAGAACCGCAGGCAGGGCAGATATTCAAGGTTTCTTCTTTATAACCGCAATAGTGACAGTGCAGCATACGGCTGCTTTTATGGTAAGTCAGGCTTACGTCGCAATTTACACAGCGCGGCGTAAAAGCGCATATCTTACAAATAAGCACCGGGGCATATCCACGACGGTTCTGAAACAGAATCACCTGCTCCTTATTACTTAGCGCCTGCTGCATATCGTCCATCAGCACGCCGGTAAAATGCGACTGCATGGTTTTGCGCTTGGTCTCATCGGTGATGCTTACCACCTCTATCTGCGGCAGACTTACACCACCAAAACGCTCGGTCATTTCGGCAAAGCCGTATTTGTGTGTACGGGCGTTATAGTAGGATTCGATAGACGGCGTAGCAGAACCCAACAGCACCTTAGCCCCATACCGGCCGGCCAGATAAATAGCCGCATCACGGGCATTATAGCGAGGTGCCGGGTCAAACTGCTTGTAAGAGGTTTCATGCTCTTCGTCGATAATGATTAGGCCAATGCTGTCAAACGGAAGGAAGACCGCCGACCGTGCGCCCAGAATCACCTTGTATTCGTGATTTAGTATTTTGTGCCATACTTCTACCCGCTCATTGTCATTAAACCGGGAGTGATAAACGCCGATATCATTACCAAAATAACGGCGCAGGCGTTCAATTACATGGGTAGTTAAAGCAATTTCGGGCAGCAGGTAGAGCACCTGCTTACCGGCTATAATAGCCTCTTCCACCAGCCGGATATAAACCTGGGTTTTACCCGATGAGGTAACCCCATGCAGCAATACCACGTCTTTATTATCACTAAATTGTTGTTTAATGGTTTCAACTGCACTATGCTGTGCTTCGTTCAGCTCAAACGTGGCCGGCGTTTGTTGTTCTTCAAAGTATAACCGGCTAACATTTTTATCCTCAGCAAAAAATATTTCTTTATCTATCAGCGACTTAATAACCTGGCTGTTCACCTCAGCGGCATCCATCAAATCGCTTTTCGTTACCGAGCTATGGTTACGCATCAGCTTGATATAAGCCAGCACTGCGTCGGCTTGCCTGGGTGCGCGCCTTTCTAAAATACCGAACAGTTCCTTCAGTTTTTCCTGATCGTGATAGAGAGAATTTAAAGTAAGATAAGTGCGTTTGCGGGGGCGATATTTTTCATTAACCTCTTCGGAAATGTGAACAATATTTTTTTCAAATAGCCCTTTTAACAAAGGCATTACCGTTTTCTGGCCCAGTAACTTTACAATATCACTTATGGTAAGCTCTGGCTGAATATCTAAAGCATCTACCACCAGATATTCCTTATCATGCAGCTGGCTGCGGTCAATCTCCAACTCGCTGTTGAGCATAATGCGCGTTTCACTGGCTAACTTAAAAGCAGCCGGGAGCGCAGCATTCATCACTTCGCCGGTGTTACACAGGTAATATTCGGCCATCCATTGCCAAAACTGCAGTTGCTGAGGAGTTACCACCGGCTGGTCATCTAATATTTCCATCAGATACTTCGCCTCATATTTGTTTGGGGCCTGCGTGCTTACCGAGGCTATTATAGCAGTATACAATTTGCTTTTTCCGAATTGCACCACCACACGTTTTCCTACCGCAATGGCATCGTTCAGCTCAAACGGTACGCGGTAGGTGTAATTTTTAGCGATAGCCAAGGGTAGTATAACCTCGGCAAAAAGAGTTTTACGATCGCTATGTGAAGTTTCAGCGAATTCAAGCATAGATTTTTATCCAATCCTCCGGAAAGCAGCTAAAGCCAGCAACACCCAGCCTGCAATAAACAGTAATCCGCCTACAGGCGTAATAGGTCCCATAATTTTTAGCCAGTCCCATTTCAGTGCCTCCCGGCAGGAAAGCAAATACAGTGAACCCGAAAAAAATAAAATACCTAAGGTAAAACACCAGTAACTGGCAAAAATCAGGTTACTTTTCGTAAGGGTAAGCGTAGCCAAAAACAAAAGTGCAAAAACATGATAAAAATGATACTGGACACCTTTGTTCCAAATCTCAATTTGCTGCGGCTGCAGGTAGGCCTTTAGGCCATGCGCACCGAAAGCGCCCAAAATCACAGCCAGTGCGCCTAAAACAGCTGCGGTAATTATAATCTGTTTATCCATACGGTAAGTCCGTCTAATGTATCAATTTATGAGTTTTAATTTATAGCCACAAAGTAAAAATATACATTTGCACAAGCCACTATGAAGAAGCTGATTGCAGTTACGGTACTCCTGGTAACAGCCACTGTGCTGATTACCCTACTGTACTTCAAAAATCTGAATCCGCCAGGTCATACTGCTGCAAACGTAATGCAGGCTATCCCCGCCAGCGCAGCTTTTGTATTTGAATTCAGCAATGACGGCGGCTTTTATGATGCTTATGACAGCAGCGCGCTATTTACCTCTATTGCCGGCACTGAGCAACTGCACGATTTGAATGTATTACGTCAGCAACTATTACAAAACCCTTCGTTGAAGCCTTATTTTGACAACCAGGATATCTATATCTCGGTGCATCCTCAAGGCGATTTATTGCTCACATTACATTCTGCTCAACTGCTTTCTGTTCAAATGGTAAGTCAGGCGTTTCTACAGGGTAACAGTAATATTAAGGTAAAGGCTTTGCAAATTGGCCGGGCTAAGGGCTTTACTATTACTTTACCCGGACTTACGCGTAGGTTTCAGGTTATTGATCGCGGGCATCATATTTATTCCGGTAGTTTTTCAGCAGAGCTGATTTCAGAGATCGCACAAGAGGCACGCACCCCTAAATCACCAACCTTTACGGTGTTGCCCGCTCAGGAACAAACGAATGCCCTGGCCAACCTGTATGTTAGTTATACAGCATTGAATCCATTATTTGACCATTGGTTTAAAGCAAAAAATACTGACTACTTAAAGTCCTTGCGCCTGCTGCCGGCCAACGCAGCTCTTACACTTAATTATAAAAGTGATGCATTGATGTTCAGCGGTTATACCGAACTGCTGCCACAGCTTCCGGCCAGCTACCTCACTTTGTTTAAAAATCAGCGGCCGTATCATAACCAGCTTAAAGATTTGTTTCCATCCATTACTGCCTTCAGCACCTGCTTTTCAGTGTCTGACCCATTGCGTTTTCAGCACGATTTGTCTGCCTGGCAGGATAAGGCAAATCTGACCAAAGAACGCCGTACATTAATGAATCATATAAAAGACGAAACAGGCGTTAATCTACTCATGGAGTTTACAGGCGAATTAGGAAATGAATTTGCGTTGCTCACCACTCGCTTTGATGACCAGCTGGCTGTTATACAATTAAAAGACGGTTCGAAAATGCAACCTGTGTTAGCCAATATCAGTACTTCGGCAACCGAGGGAATAGGAAAGTTTAATTATGCCAAATTACCTTTCTTTTTACTGGGCGACGCCTTTACCCTGTTCCGGCAACCCTATTATGCCATTGCTGATAATTATCTGATACTGGCCAATTCGCCAGCAGCACTTAATAATTATTTGCAGATTTATAATAGCCAGACTTTTTTATCCAAGCAGGAGCGTTACAACCAATTTGATGACCTGCTGGCCGAGCAATGCAACGTTGATTTCTTTGTTCACTTTAAAAATGCATCGTACCTGCTAAAACGCGATTTAAGGCCGGTCGCCTGGCAGGCCGTTCATTCTCAAGTGAAAGGTACTCCTGATTACTATGCCGGCTCTTATCAGTTAAGCAGCGCTGATAAACAATTCTATACCAATTTTTGCCTGCAGCTTAATAAACCCGACATCTTAAAAACAAAATAACTACACCAACCAGACAACTATATTTCATTTTTTACGTTACAGTTAACATTCGTCTTTTTTAATTACTACTGATCAGCTAACCCATAATCGGTTATCGAATGAATAGATATTTACTTACCTTCATTCTTATACTTTTCATTGCCCCGGCATTCGCACAGAGTTTCTCACAATATAATACCGGTACTTTATTTGATTCGTTTGAAAATCCGGCCCAACGCGCCTTTATACCCGATAGCAGCCGTTATTATGCTTTTAATTTTTTCATACCCACAGTAAGCGCCAATACATATCTCACCGGTAATGCCCAAAGCGCTTTGCTTCACTTCAGTTTTTTTAAAAATTATGCTGTAAGCGACTCATCACGACTGCAGGCCAACAGCAACCGGTCTAACCATATTCTGGCCAATGCTAACGTATATGAATTTATGTTTAAAGTATTTACCAATTTTGACGGCGACCAGGAATGGGGTATTTCCGGCCAAACCCGTGCGGAAGGTCGCGGTGTTTTTACCGACCAATTGATTTCATTGTTCAGCGGTGTAGGAAATTTTCAAAATGGCGCTATTTATAATGATATTTTAAACACGCATTTTTATTACCAGGCGTACAATCAGTTAGGACTGACTTACCATGAGCGTATCAACAAACAGGTATCGTTTGGCTTTAAGCTTAGTGCGCTGATGGGTATTGCTTACAATAAACTGGATATCAACCGGTCATTATTAGGTTATAGCAGCACTGGGCAGTCCGTTATGGGCTTACAAGGCACCTATTATTCAAGTTACGTTCCGGGGCAACTTTCTAAGCATGACTTAATACCCAATTTTCGTAATCCCGGTGCTTCTTTATCTATCGGAGCTATGCTGCGCACACAGGACGGCTTTGTTTTGCAATGGAATATTAAAGACTTAGGTTTCATCCATTGGTCGAGCCGTTCACAAACGTATAATTTTGCAGCTGAGCGTCCGGTTAATGCAAATCCTGTTGCCCACCGGCAGGATACCGTATACCGTTCCATCATTAAGGTTATTGAGAACGGTGCCTTTGCTTCACCAGGTTCTTTCACTACAGCGGTTGACGGTCGGGCCGAATTCAGTGCGTCACGTTCATTTTTGATTGCTGACAATGAGTTTTTTAAATATACGCCTGCCCTGATCTTATCAAAAGAGCTCTTTTACCAAGGTATGGATGGGGCGTTGGTCAACCATTTTCAATACCACAACGCGGTGCTTACTTTAACCGGCGCCTATAACGATTTACGCTTGTTTACTTTAGGTACGCAATTCATGATAAAATCACCTAATGTGGATTTCTTTGTAGGAAGCGATGCGTTGGCGCAAACCATCAGGGCAACCCGTGCTGCAGGCAAAAACGAGGATGTAATTAACCAGAATACCCCATATTCGGGAGCAAGTCTTTACCTGGGTTTCAGCGTCAAATTTGGCGGGGTAATCGAACATCCGCTTAACTCAAGCACAATTCCTACAGGAGAAAGGGGCTTTTTCGGAAGATTGTATAACCGCCTATTTAAAAACGACAGAGATTAAGATTATCAGTGCTTAGCGCCAACAATAAAATCTTTAAGATAAAAAGGTTCAAAATAAGCCACATTCTCAAACTGTTTCTGCCTAAACTTAGCTAAAGCTAATTGGGTTAAATGCCGGGCTGAATTGGCAAATTTAATATTGAATACTGCGTTGGTTTGATGAGCTAACACTTCGCGACATTTAGCTGCACCATCGCCAAAAAAAACGATTTGATAATCTTGAAACTTCTCAGCAAAACTTTCCGAAGTAATAATTTGCGCTGAGGTAGGCTGTATACACTCGCCCTGCGGTGTATATAAAGCGGTATATACTTCCATCCGGCGGGCATCAATCATGGGACAAAGCAATATTCCTTCTCCCTGTAAATCATTACTAAACTCACTGCTGTAGCCTGAGGCCATAGCCTGCAGCGTTTCTACAGCAATAAGCGGCTTATCGGTGGCATAGCATAAACCCTTTGCGGTTGACACCCCGATACGCAATCCGGTATAGGAACCCGGTCCGCTGCTTACCGCTATTGCATCTATCTCCGTCCAGCTTTTCCCGGCCGACTGTATGACCTCTTCAATAAATAAAGTAATTACTTCGGCATGGCGGTTGCGCTCATTCAGTTCTTTTACGCTCAATAGCTCTCCGTTATGGGTGAGCGCAACTGAGCATAAAGTGGTAGCGGTTTCTATTTGCAGCAATAAACTCATAGCAATTAAGGTACTGGATCGGGGCCGTGTTTACCCCAGGGGTGGCAACGCCCGATGCGTTTTAAAGTAAGCCATCCGCCTTTAAACGGCCCGTATTTAAGGATAGCCTCCATGCCATATTGAGAACAGGTAGGTGTGAAGCGGCAGGACGCCCCCAGTATAGGCGACAACAAGATCTGGTATACTCTGATAATTGACAAAAATATCAGAGTAATCAGCTTTTTTATCAAATGCCAGAGCTTGCTCATTTTAATGCCAGGTCAGTAAGTTGCATTAACAACTTTAACATCTTTTTGTGCATAAACTGGTAATCGGTAATTTCTTTACCAATATAATTCACAGAAAAAACAAGCTGCTGATGAGCTGCTGATAACCCGGCGTATAAGTGCTGATCTTTCTGCAACCGGTAAACTTCGCGAATGCGGCGCTTGATCAGGTTGCGATCTACGGCATGTTTGTAGCGCTTTTTCGGAACCGCAATCAACACTTGTGCCGGTACGGGCAAAGCAACGGTTACCGGCATCCACACCACCCGGAAGGGGTAACATAAAAAAGAAGAACCACTATGATAAAGCTCAGCAATGAGCGTTTTATGGCATAGCCGTTCTTCCTTTTTAAATGTATAATTCATTGCCTGATGATTTTGCAACGCAGGCAAGCTGGTCATTCTTAAGCTTTATGACGACGCTCGTCAGATACAGAAAGCTTTCTTCTGCCCTTTGCACGTCTGGCAGCTAATACCCGGCGACCATTGGCAGTAGCCATGCGTTCGCGGAAACCATGCTTATTTCTTCTTTTACGTTGAGAAGGCTGAAACGTTCTTTTCATGATGCTTTATGTTGTATACGTACTCTTATTTTTTGAAAATCGGAGTGCAAATTTACAATTATTAAATTACAATACAAACAGTGTTGTTAACAGTAATAAAGTATTTTTGCCCAATAGATTATCCACCATCATCTTATGAAAGCTGTTGCCCTGTTACTGTTAACCGCATTACTTCCTTTTGGCCTTGCGGCACAAAATCATTATAAAGTGTACAGCACCGCCAAGCATAAACTGGTTACGCTGGACGATGTGATCGCCCGAATGGCAAACGCCGATATATTATTTTTTGGCGAAGAACATAATGACACTGTTCAACATAGCGTAGAATTATTGCTGCTGCAAAAACTAAACGCCAGATACCCCGATATATCAGCCTTAAGCCTCGAAATGTTTGAAACCGATACACAGCCCATACTTGATGAATATTTAAGCGGCCTTGTTACCGAGAAATTTCTGGTGAGTGATGCGCGTGCTTGGCCCAATTATAAAACCGATTACCGCCCGTTAATTGAACGGGCAAAAGCATATCATAGGCCTGTGATTGCAGCTAACGCACCCGGCCGCTATGTAAATCTCACCAACCGCGAAAGCCTGGCAGGTTTGCAAAAAATAAGCGCACAGGCTAAAGCCTATCTTCCTCCCCTGCCCATTGACACTGCAACCGGGGCCTACTATGAAAAATTCAGTCAATTGATGGGCGGTCATGGCAGTATGGGCGGTATGCAGCTTTACCAGGCACAAAACCTTTGGGATGCCACCATGGGTTGGTCCATCGCCCGCTTTTATAAAGCCCACAACGGCTTCAAAGTATTACAAATTAATGGCGGCTTCCATAGCGAAGATAAATTAGGCGCAGCCGCCCAGGTAAGCCATTATGCACCAGGAATTCGCATCATGAACATTGCCGCCTACGCGGATGAAAAATTTGCCAACCCGGACTGGGCGCAATACACCAGCAAAGGCGATTACATCATTCTGACTGATTTTAAAGCAGATAACCAGTAAGTTTTAGGCTCTGTTAGATAACAAGTCCCTTATTTCGGTTAACAGTTCCTCCTCGCGCGAAAGTGGTGCCGGAGCTGGCTCAGGTGAAGCTGCGGCTACCTCGGCAGCATCTTTCTTTTTGAGCCGGTTAATACCCTGGATCACTACAAACAGCGCAAAGGCCACAATCAGAAAGTAAAATACCTGTGATAAAAAGTTACCATATTTAATAGCGGTACCCGGAACCACGAGTTGACTCAGGTTGGTTAAATGCGCTGCTTTCAATGCAGGAGTAAGGATGGCTGGCGTAATAATATCATCTACCAGCGAACTCACTATCTTGCCAAAAGCGCCGCCTATAATTACAGCTACGGCCAAATCGAATACATTGCCTTTAATGGCAAACTCCTTAAATTCTTTTAAAAAGCTCATTTGCAAAAAAAGTTTAAAGTGTGAAGTTTAAAGGTAAACTTTTTTACGTATCTCCACTAATGCCAAAAAAAACAAATCGACGGATTAAAATCTCAACAATCTTTACCGCATTACTCGCGGGTTATTTTTATGTTAATTCAAATTGATGTACTTTTGACCTGTTATTTAAACTATGCTTAGACAAAGTCTTCAACAAAAATTATTACAAAAGCTCTCTCCCCAGCAAATACAGTTTATTAAGCTGTTGCAGGTGCCTACCGTTTCGTTAGATACCCGCATTAAGGAGGAGTTGGAAGAGAATCCGGCGCTTGAAGATTTAAGCCTCACCAATATGAATGAGCCGGAGGAGCAGTACCCTGACCGCGACCCGGATGATGATTACAGCAGTGGTGAAGAGGAAAGCGGAGAGTATGATGAATTTAACATCGACGATTATCTGCAGGAGGATAACGTAAATGAATATGGCTCGCGTTACGATCAGAATGGTGAAGACGAGGAAGACCGTAAAGAGCTGCCTATAGCGGTGCAAAGTTCATTTTTTGAAAGCCTGCAAAACCAGCTCGACCTTGTACCGCTTTCAGATAAGGATTTTCGCATCGGTCAGCAAATTATTGGCAGCTTGGATGACGATGGGTACCTGCGCCGTCCCATCATGAATATCACCGATGACTTGGCTTTTTCACAAAACCTGATGGCCGAGGATGAGGAAGTGGAAGAAATGTTGAAGGTAATTCAGTCTTTTGACCCGCCGGGTGTAGGCGCGCGCAGTCTGCAGGAATGCCTGGTAATTCAGTTACGGAAAAAAGATCCGGCCGACCCGATTATTCGGAAAGCGATGCTGGTGGTAGAGAACTACCTGGATGAATTTACCCGCAAGCATTACGATAAACTGGAACGTTCATTAAATATGAACTCGCAGGAACTGCGAGGTGTAATTAATGAAATACTGAAACTGAACCCTAAGCCGGGTGACACCAACGAGGTAAACGCCAAGCAACAGCAGGTTATACCCGATTTTCATATCAGTAACAACGACGGAGTGCTGATACTCACCTTAAATGCAAAAAATGCACCTGAACTGCGGGTAAGCCGCTCGTACCAGGAAATGTTTGAGCATTACGACAAGGCTTCGCAACGCGACAAGAAAATGAAGGAAGCTGTCCAGTTTGTAAAGCAAAAGCTGGCTTCGGCCAAGTGGTTTCTTGACGCTATTAAGCCGCGCCAGCAAACC
>CAXTCH010000008.1:3143-21632 GCA_964241945.1 uncultured Mucilaginibacter sp. | reverse complement strand
GCAGGTTTTCACTGATGTATTTCCCGCGCATCACACAATCATCTGTCCAGTAATACTTCCATTGCGCAAACCGGCCGGCCAATATTAAACTGCCTAAAGGCATCAATGGTTTCTGGTCCCAATCGGTCATGGGTTCCAGGTCATCAGCTTCGCGAACCAGGCCGTGCTGTGCCAACCAGTTGAACACTTTATCCTGATGCGATGCACGTTCCTGATCGAAGATGACATTGGCCCAGTCAATCCACTTGCTATGATGGCTTTCAATAAATCTGGCAGATTGAATAAGCCCCATGGTTACCAATTCCTGCAGTACCTGCTCCTCAATTTCTGCAGCTGTGGCAGTAAGCGGATGATAATCCGAAAAATAAACTTCTACCTGTATACCGCATTTGCCTTCAACACCGTTTTTAGGCGCTAAAAGGTCAGTGAAATTAATGCGGGTGGAGTACATGTCCTCATCGTACACATAAATCCAATGGTTATTTACTGCCGGAGCATGATTAACCACTACATTTACAATCAACACCTGTGAACATTTGAGCTGGCGGGCACTCTGTTTGATATCCTCGGGCGCATCACTGTTTAAAATAAGATAAGGCAGCGGCAGGGTATTGATTAAATGGGTATAAGCAGCCGTTTCGCCGTCGTCAAATTGCAGTTGCTTATCTGCAAAAGAGATATGTTTCAGCTTTTTGTGGTAGCTTACCGGCACTGCCGCCTCAACAGATTTAATAAAAGAATAAAAGCCTCCCTGCTCGGGATAACGCACTTTGCTGATGTAGTGGGTTTGCTTCTCGATAGGCCCCCTGGCGCTTTCCACCATATCGGTAATCTCCGGGAAGTAAATACGCTTGCCTATCCAGTCGGTCGTCAGGTTTTCGGGCGCGGTGGTCCAGTATTTTTGGGTATATACCTCAGGAAAATGGCGGGCAAATGTTTTGCCGAAGGCATAATTAATCCACTGCTGGTAATTTTCCGGCTCATAATTTTCCGGCAATTCCCGGCGTGTGGCTATTACATCTTCAATGCACTGGGTACGCAGCGGCTCGGGTATGGCATACATGTTGGATTGTGCCGGATGCATAATCCAGTGGCCTTTGTAATAATTAGAAGGAAGAGTCGGGTACTCGAGGTATTGCTGCCTGCAGTTTTGGGCAAAGTATTCTTTCACATAGTCATACTTGGTAAAAGATACATGCGGCCCTTCGTCCCACACAAAGCCATCTACCACTTCGCTGTGTATATGGCCGCCGCCGTTTGCTTTGGCTTCATATAACCGGAAGGGAATTCCTTTTTTTTGAAAATGGTCGGCAACGCTCAATCCGCTTAAGCCTGCGCCCAATATGGTGTACATTTATTGAGGATAAGTATGCGTAATATAATTCTTTAATGCTTCTTTCCAGTGCGGCATCTGGTTAATGCCCCGCAGGTTAAGATACATATTTTCCAGGCACTCATTATCCGGCATGTTGGCTCTGCGCGGAAAAGATTTAGAATCCACCGCCTCTACCCGGGTAGTAAGGCCAAACAGCTTCACAATTTCAGCCACGTAATCATACCGCGATGCGCAGCCTTCATTTACTATATTAAAAGTGCCCAGGTAGCTTTCCTTAATTAAAAAAAGCAGTTGCCTGGCTAAATCGAGCGTATAAGTGGGTGAGCCTACTTTATCAAAGGCGCTTTTAAGCAGTGGGGTACTGGTAGCTTCTTTGCGGCGTGCTTCCACAAAATTTTTTTTGTGCTGAAGCGTACCCCCAAACAGCCATCCCGGGCGAACAATAAGAAAATCTTTATGATGCTCCTTTATGCGTTTTTCGCCTTCCAGCTTGGTATAATGGTGATAGTTTAAAGGACCGGTAGCATCCAGCTCATTATAAGGTTCAGTTTTGCCATTGCCATACACCCCGCAGCTGCTGATATACACAATGCGCGCACCTGCTTGCGCTGCTGCCTGTGCGAGGTTTTGTGACCCGATGACGTTGGTGCGTACAGCGGCGGCTTTATCGTCTTCGCATAGATCAACATTAGTCATGGCGGCCGAGTGTATCACCACATCGGGCCTGAAGTCATTTACTTTGCGTGTTACATCCGCCAGATTGCTGATTTCAATAGCTGCAGAATTAAAACCGAGCACCTCATGATTGTCTTGCTGCAACTGGCTAAGTATGTCAGAACCTAATATACCTGATGCGCCGGTTAAAAACACTTTCATAACTCAAAAGGTCCAGGTAAACGGAATCTTTTCATCGCCCGGCTCCAGCCGTATGCTTTCGGCCGGGTCATGCAGAATGCTGGCTACGTTAAGAATAAGGCTTTCTTCATCTGCCACGCCGGCAAAACCAAACCAAATGCCGGGCTGAATAACCAGCCGGCCGTAATTGGTTTCGGATACTATAAGCTCCGTGATTTTACCTTCGTCTCTGCTGCCGGCGCGATCATCATAAAATACAAAGCGTACCGCGCCCTTGGGCACAAACAGGTTGCAAATCATGCGCGAGTGTTTTTTCCATGCCTTAGGGTCTTTGCTCCGGGCGGTTGAAAAGTAGCATTCACCAAAATCGGGCAGGTTATCATCCAGACCCTTAATGGCATGCATTACGCTGCCGCCGGTGGTGCGGATAGGCATAAGCGCATAAAAATGAACGCCGCTGATTATTTCAGTGCCCATGGTAAACCTTTTTGCTTGGCTACGTCAATATACTGATTGATTTGCTTCATCGTAAAATCGAGCATATCAGCCGGTTGGTCTTTATAGTAAAATTTGTACCACTCGCAGGTAAAGGCGGCTGTTTCTTTGAAATTAAGCGTCGGGTTCCACTGCATATCAAACAAGGCCTTGTCGATATTCAGCTTCAGTAAGCCTGATTCCGGGAAATTGGAAGGCTCTAATTGCAAAATGTCGGTATTGGATTCATCCCAGTTAATAGCCAGTTCCTTTAACAGGTCAAGCACGGTATAATTCTGATCAGTGGGCGGCCCAAAGTTATAAGCTTCGCCGTTGATGTCGGCTTTTTCAGGCTGCGCTAATAACTGGCCGGTGCGCAGGTAGCCGCTCAGCGGTTCCAGTACATGCTGCCATGGCCGTGTAGCGTCCGGGCTGCGAATAACCACCTTTTGGTCATTGGCCCAGGCACGGAAACAATCGGGCACAATACGTGCATTGGCCCAGTCGCCGCCGCCAATTACGTTACCGGCCCGTACCGACGACATTTTGACGCGGCCATCTTTTTTAAAGTACGAGTGGAAATAAGTTTTGATCATCAGCTCGGCCGCACCTTTAGAGGCCGAGTAAGGGTCTTTACCGCCTAAATGGTCAGTTTCTTTATAACCCCACACCCATTCCACATTGTCATAGCATTTATCACTGGTAATCATTACCGCAATGCAGGGAAAATCAGAAAGCCGCAAAGCTTCCAGGATGTTGGCCGTACCAATGATATTGGTGGTAAAAGTGTCAATCGGGTCTTCAAATGCCTTTTTTACAATGGGCTGCGCCGCCAGGTGGAACAGAAAATCAGGTTTAATGTCCTGAATGATTTCCTTCATTTTATCCAGATCGCGGATATCAGCGATGTAAGATTTCATCTGGCTTTCAATTTCAGCCACCTCAAACAGGGAAGGGTCCTGATATATTTCGTTGGATATACCGTATACATCAGCCCCCATCAATTTTAACCATAAGCTCAGCCAGCCGCCTTTAAAGCCGGTATGGCCGGTAACCAATACTTTTTTTCCGGTGTAAATATTGTTGAACATAGTTGCTGTAATTACCAGATTTTCCATTTTGCATTTCCCGAAGCCCAGTCCGCTTCAAGTTCCTGCTTGTCTCTTAATGTATCCATAGGTTTCCAAAAGCCGTGATGCTTATAGGTATCCATCTGGCCCTCCCTGGCTATATTTTCCATCGGCTCACGCTCCCAGGTGGTACTGTCGCCGGCTATATAATCAAATACCTGCGGTTCGCATACAAAAAAGCCGCCGTTAATCCATGAACCATCGCCCTTGGGCTTTTCCATAAAAGAGTGCACCTCGTTGTTTTCGCCGATATTAAGGGCACCAAAACGCCCCGATGGCTGTACTGAGGTTACTGTACAGTACCTGCCGCTTTCTTTATGAAATTTTACCAGTTCGGTGATGTTTACATCACTTACCCCATCGCCGTAGGTAAGCAGGAAAGGCTCGTTACCGATATGGTTTTGTACGCGTTTTATGCGACCGCCGGTTAATGAATCCACACCGGTATCTACCAGGGTAATCTTCCAGGGTTCTGCCTGCGAATCGAGCACTTTTAAGGAATTGTCAGAAAGATCGATGGTAACATCGGATTTGTGCAGGAAGTAGTTGGCAAAGTATTCTTTAATGAGGTAGCCTTTGTAACCCAGGCAAACCACAAAATCATTATAACCGTGTGCCGAGTAAATTTTCATGATATGCCACAGGATAGGCATACCGCCAATTTCAACCATGGGCTTAGGGCGCAAGCTTGTTTCTTCAGAAAGACGTGTTCCCAAACCTCCTGCTAACAATACAACTTTCATTTTTAAATAGGTATTTGTGTTATTTGTGAAAAGAGCGGTTGCAAATCCGGGCGCAAGTGCCGGGCCCTGATTGGTAATCTACCGGATGCTATCGCTTTTGTGATGTATAATAGGGATGCGGTGGCGCTCTGAAAGCAAAACTGCCACCGCAGCTATGATTTAATACATTAGTTTTTTGTAAAGCTTGTATATAGTCAGTAATACGCTGGATAGCAGCAAGCCTACAAACATTCCTGTAGCCAGCGCAAATAATTTTCCTGTACGAACTTTGGGCAAAGGCAGGATAGGCTCATCAATTACCTGTATTAAAGGAGTTTCACGTGCCAGTGAACCACGAGCCAGTTCCAGGTTTTTCATAATTTCGGCATAAATGGTAGAGTTGGCCTGTACATCTATCTGCTTTTTTTGCGCCGGTACCCGCAGCGACTGCAAGGCCGGGTTCGGGTTCGGGTTGTAATCGGTAGCACCGGCCACACCCGCCAATGAAGAATTTAAGGCCCTGCGAATACTGTCTGACTGGCGTTGCAGCAGGTTTACGGTTTGCAGTGAAGTTTTAATTTTAGTGTGTACATAAAAATCGTTTACATTGGAAACAATGCTTTCGGTAAAAGCCTTGGCAAACAATTCGTCTTTTGATTTTACTTTAACACTTACGATGCTTAATTTTTTATCCAGTTTTGATACCAGCATGTAGTTTTTAACAATATCGCTTACAATACCGGTAATAATGCTATCGTGCTGCAGCGTAAATTGTGACTGCGGAATATCGAAACTGATGTTTTTTAATTTAGGCTTTTCGGCCCACTGCTGGCGTAATTTATTGCCCTCAATATAACGGTCAATCAACAGCTCGGATTTGTTGTTGAAATCAGCCTTGGTAAGCAGCGTTTTTTGCACCATCAGCCTTGATTGATACAGCTGAATTAAGTTTTCGCCCTGAAATAAGCCGCCGCTGCTGCCGCCCAAATCCACACCGAAGCTGGCCGCAATATCACTGTACTGGCTTAAGCCCCCGCCCGATTTCTCACTCTCCAGCAATACAAAAGTACACTCGGCGGTATACACCGGTTTTTTGTAAATGGAATAGGCTATGCCTATGCCTCCCCCAATAATGGTAGCTAATAAAATAACAGGCCATTTGGATAAAAGATACCGGCGAAGGTTGCCAATGCGGGTGATGATGGTTCGTACAGAAACCTCATCAGGCGCCATCACCTGGGTATTATCTGTTTTATCTGACACGTATTGCATTTATTAGTTTTTATGTAAGCTGATGATTCCTAATATAATTGCTCCGAGCGAAGCTAAACCGGTGGTGAAGCCTAATATCGCTTGTGCAGCATTGCCCGGTAATTTGATAGGTTTACGGGGCACATAAATTTCACTGCCTGGTTTAACCGAAGGATAATTTCTGAAGAACAAGAACTTATGCGTGGCTCTTACTGTACCGTTAGGATATACAATGTATGACCGTTTGGCCAGTGCATAAGGCGAAAAACCACCGGCATTAAAGATGTATTGTTTAAAGCCCTTGCCACTGCTGTATACTACAGCGCTTGGATACAGCACTTCGCCGTTCACTTTTACTACCTGCTGCTCTTTTGGTATTCTTAACAAATCATTATCCTCCAGTAACAAGTCGGCCTTTGAGCCCGGATTACTTAATATTTCCGGTAAATCAATCCCTACATAGTTATTGCGGAATTCATTGGTGCTGGCGGTGGTATCACGATTGATTTGCTTGAGGCGGTTAAGCTGGTTCTGGCGGTCGCGGTTAATCGCTGCTGTATCGGCCTTGCCCGGATCAATACCTAAAATGGCGGTATTTTCACGTTTAAGCGTACCCCCTGCTGCGTCAGCCGAGGCAGTAAGACCGCCGGCGCGTTTAATCAGGTCTGAAATTCTTTCGTTTTTCTTTTCCAGGGTATATACACCCGGGTATAATACTTCGCCTTCCACCTTTACCTGACGCTGGGTTTCATACCCCGGCAGGGTATAGATAGACACAATGTCAAACGGGTGCAGCACGAAATCGCCCTGTCCGGGAGTAAGTTCCTTATTGATGTTGATGCTGTATACCTGCGATACTTTAGCATCTTTTGAATGCGGATCGGAGTTATCAATTCTGCGGGCTACCTCAAGGCGCATAGTACTGGCACCTTCCGGAAAACCACCGGC
Source organism: uncultured Mucilaginibacter sp. (assembly GCA_964241945.1). Classification (GTDB taxonomy): domain Bacteria; phylum Bacteroidota; class Bacteroidia; order Sphingobacteriales; family Sphingobacteriaceae; genus Mucilaginibacter. The sequence continues at coordinate 14,916 of CAXTCH010000008.1, read as the reverse complement.
GCGTAAAATGAGGTCCTGCACTTTCATGCTGTCGGCATAATAATAATTCCCCGGATGGCGTACACCGTTAATGCTGACCACATACTGGTCGCGCAAATCAAATATCGAAGCAATGTTCACCAAATCTTCGCGCTGTAAGGTAACATCCTGTGTTTTGTTAACTACATCCTGCAAATTGAAGGAAATGCTTTCGGTCGTGTTATCAGGTTTTAACCGGATAATCACACCACGGTTCATAAATGCGTCTTCGCGTAAACCACCGGCTTTGGCAATCAGCTGCGATAGGGTTAAGCCGCGGCTTAATTCATAATCGCCGGGTCTGAATACGGCGCCGCTAACGGTAATACGGTTTTCAAAACGGTTAAGGATGGCATCAACCTCGTATACATCGCCACGAAGCGGAATGTAAGAGCCGAAGTCACTTTCAGGGATATCTGTAATGCGGCGCTGCTGGTCATTTACCTGCGATACTTTGATACGTGCGGTGTAAGCAGCATCGGTAAAGCCACCGGCAAAATTGATTACGTTTTGTAAAGTTTCGCCCGGTACCATTTCAAAAACGGCGGGCGTTTTTACCTGCCCGGTCATGGAAACATGGGTACGGTAGGTAGGTACCCGGATGATGTCCTGATCTTTCAGGCTGATGTTATCTTTCTGGTCGCCGCGGGTTAAAAAGTCATAAATATCAAGGCGGCGTATAATACGGTTGTTCCGGATCACCTCTATCTGCCTGAAACTACCATTGGCGTTAGGGCCTCCGGCTGCATATAAGGCATTAAAAACGGTGGATAACGATGATAAAGTATAGGTACCGGGTTTCACCAGCTGCCCGATCATGATCACCTTTATGCTGCGGATGTCGCCTAAAGTAACCTGTACACTGGTTCCGTTACCTATGGCATAATGGTTGGCCGCCAGCTTGCTTTTAATAGCTGAAGTAGCCAGCTCAACAGATTTTCCGGCAACGTTTACTACCCCTACGCCCGGAATGTTAATATTACCTTCCGGTGAAACGGTGAGCCGCCAGTTGGCTAATGAATTTCCGTAAACATTAATATTCAGCTGGTCATCGGGGCCTAAGATATAGTTGAGGGGGGTAGCTATTTTTAAGTTGGGTTCAAACCGCAAATCGTTAGCTGAAAACAGCTCGGAGCCGAAAATAGGTAACGTAGCGGTTTGAAATACGCCAGATTGCCTTACCGGGGCAGACGGAGCGGCGGTTTGAGGGCTCAGCGAACGCCGGGAAACAGTATCGGTTGCTGTGGCGGTATTGGTGCCGGGCACTTGCTGGGCGCTGCGGATACGGCTGATACGGGCAGACAGTTTAGATACCTGGTCGGGAGGGACGCCGCGGGTACGGGCCTGATCAAGCACCTGATCGTCGGTAAGGCCGGCAGCCTTAGCCTGCTGTAACAATTGAATAATTTGCTGATCAGATAATAAATCAACGTTGGTACTTGCCAAGTTTTTAACGTCAATTTGCGCCTTTGCAGGCAGTCCTGCCATTAAAAGTGAGGTGAATGCGATAATCGCAATCCGGAGTAAAAATTTGTTCATAGTTAGAGTGCAGTTGCAAGAGTTGGCATTTTGCAGCTATAAAGTTACAGGTTAAATTAAACGTTGTATTTAAAAGTAATGTGGTGTATCAGCAAAATGCGGTCAAATATACTCTTTTGTGCTAAAGATAAATGTTTTTTAGCTTATGAAAATACCGGAACCAACTGTACAGCAGTAAGTTTAGGCAAGCTTTAATTATGTGTTGAAGCTGTGAACACCACATGCTGATTTTTGTTTGGTGTTTGATTATCCAAACACCTTGTATGGTTTTAAATCCAATTAGCAGTTATTTAATAAACGGGGGAGATATACCTTATAGTATATACGGAAAGCCGTAGCAAGCAGAAGTGCCTCTGATTAAAGAACTTATATTTAAAAATCTGTATTAATAATTAATACCTTACAACTAAGAGCACTAAATGCGGATTATTGGATTTATATTTGCGACTGTGGAAAAGTAAAAATCTTTGAACATTTTAAGGATTTTCCTATTAATGAGTTAAATGATAAAAATATACATCCGCTAATGTCTTATCGCTACTCAAAATATTTGCCCGGATTTACATTCTTGTGCGATATATTAATGTTAAATCTTGCGCTTTACAATCCTTTGTATGTATCGCTCAACACGTATGGCAGCGCAGGATCCGGGCCACGTTTTATTTTGTTAATCAATGTGATATGGATTGTTTTAGCTCCTATATCAAAGACGTATAAGATACAGCGCCCGCTGCGTTTGAAAGATAATCTGAATAAGTTTTTCCAAACGCTTGTTTACCATCTGCTTATTGCTTTCAGCTGTATTTATTTTCTGAATATTTATCGTATTACTGCCGAAAAGCTATTTATTACTTATTTCATCTTCGTTTTATTAGTCGTTTTTCAGCGTTTGTGTCTGTCTTTTTTTCTGGACTATATTCGAAAGAAAGGTTACAACAGCCGCAATATTTTGATTTTAGGCGAAGACAGCATTGCTGTAAAGCTGGCCGACCATTTTGCCGGGCATCCTGAATATGGCTACGATTTGATTGATACCAGCTTTGGCGATGATTGCGCTTTACTGTCCGAAGAAGAATTGAGTCAGCGCCTGCTGGCAAAAAACCCCTACGAGGTTTTCATTTGTTACAAACAGATGGACGAAGCTCTGCTTAACTTTCTCATCCGCTTTGGCGAAACGCATAATGTTAAAATAAAGGTAGTGTCTGATTTATTATTGAATCACAGTTACGCCAGGTTAATCAACTACGACAATATACCGGTTTTACAGGTACGTGCACAGGAAGCCATTGATGCAGAAATTAAGCTGGCCAAGCGTGGCTTCGATATCGGCTTCTCAACAATAATGATGATTCTGGGCTCTCCCTTGTTTTTTCTGCTTTATATAATTACCAAGCTTACTTCAAAGGGGCCGGCTTTTTATAAGCAGGAACGTGTGGGGTTGAACGAAAAGCCGTTTAAAATTATCAAGTTCAGAAGCATGTATATGGATGCTGAAAAATTTGGCCCGCAGCTCTCAAAAGATAATGATCCGAGAATTACGAAATGGGGTAAGGTGATGCGTAAAACCCGGCTGGATGAATTGCCGCAGTTTTGGAATGTGCTGAAAGGGGATATGTCTATTGTAGGCCCGCGCCCGGAAAGAAAACATTTTATTGAAAAAATTTCGGCCAGAACGCCTCATTATAAGAAACTTTTAAGAATAAAGCCAGGCATTACTTCTATTGGCCAGGTGCATTACGGTTATGCTGAGAATGTAGACCAGATGTGCGACCGTATGGAATATGATCTGAAATATCTTCAAAATATCACCTTGAATTCTGATATCAATATCATCTTCAAAACTGTAAAGGTGATGATACAGGGTAAAGGCAAATAATTAAAAATACTGTCAGTTACAAAAAGAGCAATTAGTCTACTAATCGCTCTTTTGTGTTTTATTATATTTATATCTCAATCTCACCTTTGAATACCTGCATCGCCGGCCCTTCTAAAAAGATATCTGTAAAATGGTGGTCACTGTAATTGAACCGGATGTTTAAATTACCACCCAGTACCTTAATCGGTGTGCTTTGCTGACCTGTTTGTCCATAATGTTTGGCCATAGCCAACGCTACTGCGGTTACGCCGGTGCCGCATGCATAAGTTTCATCCTCAACACCACGCTCATAGGTACGAACAAAAAATCCATCTTCATTGGGTTCAACAAAATTAACGTTGATGCCCCTGGTTTGGTAAGTGGTATTGTTACGTATGGCCCGGCCTTCGGCAAACACATCTTTTTGGGTTAAGCCTTGGGTTAATTTTACATAATGCGGCGACCCGGTATCTAATACATAGGCATCTGCATCCTGGTCAATTTCATTTACATCAATCATTTGCAAACTTACCCAGTCGCCGCCGGCTGAAATTTTGGCATAGTGCGGGCCATCAACTGCCAAAAAGCTGGTTTCACTGTCAATAACGCCTAAAAATTTGGCAAAGGCTACAATACAGCGGCCGCCGTTACCACACATGCTGCTGGGTTGGCCATCTGAATTATAATAGACCATTTCAAAATCATAGCCTTCTTTCAGCTGCAAAAACATAATTCCGTCTCCACCAATACCGAAACGACGGTCGCAGAGCCGCAAAATCAGATCCGGCTGCTGATGGATGACCTGATTTTGTCGGTTATCTATCAAAATAAAGTCATTACCGGCGCCCTGATATTTATAAAACTGTAAATTCATGGTCTCTTCACTTGCCTTTTATATATTAAAACAACGCCAAACAACAACGTTTAGCGGCAGTTTCCCCGCAAATATAACTTTAACATTTTTTAACAAAAAACCATATACCTTATTGTTGTTCTCATCGTCTATATGGTATTAAATTTGACTACTTAAAGTACACAAGTAAATTAGATAAATTAAAATATGAGAAAAGTTGGTTTAACGTTATTAACTGCCTTTGTGGGGGGTGCTATGGCACTGGGTACCTACAAGGTATTTGAGCAAAAGCAGGCCGATAACATGTCATTTGAAGATCGTCAAAAAGTATATTTTGCCAGCAACCCGTCACCGGCTATCACGTCCTCAGCCGGCGAGGTTGATTTTACCCAGGCAGCCGCTGCGGTAACGCCTGCGGTGGTTTATATCCGCACCACCTACCAGCCTACCCAAAGCAACCAAGGCAGCGGGCGCGATCCTTTTGAAGATTTATTTGGCGACATGTTTGGTCAGCGCGGTGGCCGCCGTGCGCAATCGGCTCCACAGAGAGCATCAGGCTCAGGGGTTATTATTTCAACCGATGGCTACATTGTAACCAATAACCACGTGGTTGAAAAAGCAAGTGACATTGATGTAACTACGAATGATCACCGTCACTTCAAAGCTAAAGTAGTGGGTACCGACCCTAATACCGACCTGGCTTTAATTAAAATTACCGGCAGCAATTTGCCTATTGTAAAGTTAGGTAACTCGGATGATGTAAAGGTAGGTGAGTGGGTATTGGCCGTAGGTAACCCTTTCAACTTAACCTCAACGGTTACCGCAGGTATTGTAAGCGCTAAAGGCCGTGGTATTGGTATTATTGACCAGCACGAGGATGAAGACGACAGCAATCCCTTTGACCGTACCCAAAACGCACCGCGTGTAAGAAAAGGTATCGAGTCATTTATCCAGACTGATGCCGCCATTAATCCGGGCAACAGCGGTGGCGCTTTGGTAAACACCCGCGGCGAACTGATTGGTATTAACTCTGCCATTGCTTCACACACTGGTTCTTATGAAGGTTATGGTTTTGCTATCCCGGTTAACCTGGCTAAAAAGGTGTTGAATGATATTGAGCACTATGGTTCAGTTAAGCGAGGCTACGTTGGTGTAACCTTTGCCGACCTGAGCGACCCTGACCAGGCTGCAGCTCTGCATGGCGCTAATGCCGACAGAGGCTCGGGCTTGTATGTGAATGATGTAATGGCAGGCAGCGGTGCTGCAAGCGCCGGTTTGAAAACAGGCGACGTAATTACCAAAGTTGATGGCAACGTGGTGAACGAAGCTTCGGACTTACAGGAACGTGTGGGCCGTTTACAGCCGGGCGACAAAGTGAAGCTGACTTACCTGCGCGGCAGCGAAGAGAGAACAGCTGAAGTAACTTTACATGCTGATGCAGGTGTAGGTACCCGTACTACAGCGATGTCAAAGTCGGCCGAAGAGTTATACAATAAACTGGGTGCCAGCTTCCAGCCGCTTACCCCAGCTCAAAAAACCAAGTTCCGTGTAAACTCCGGTGTGGTAGTAACGCAGGTTCGTAATGGTGGTTTCTTTGATGACAGCGAAATCCCGGTGGGTACCGTAATTACCAATATTAACCGCCAGCCTATTAACAGCACAGGCGATATTGATAAAGCGATTACTAATCTGCGCAACGGGCAGCTGATTATATCAGGCTATTATCCTGACGGGACCCGATTTAACAGCACTTTTGATGTAAGATAAGCTCAAAAGCAAGTGATTAAATAAAAAATGCCTGTTCTGATCAGAACAGGCATTTTTTATTTATTATAGATACATAATTATTCAACAGCATCTTCCTGAGGCGAAAACTTCCCGTCAATCCAATAAAAGGGCAATTTGTAGGTTAACAGCGAACGGGAAACCTCCGAAGTAATAATTAACGCCAGTTCCGGCTTTTCAAAACGCAGGCAGGTTTCATACAGCGCTTCTACGATTTTGAGCGTTTTATCGAAATTGCCCTGGCTAAGCTGCTTCAAGTGGTATTGCCCCGAAACATATTTTTCAGGAATTTGAATGTTAGCTTCTCCCTGCTGCAATACTTTGCAAATATCAGTGTGCATATAAATATGCACCGGTTCATCGGTATCGATGAGGTCAAATAAAGTATTCTCTATCTTTCTCGTAAATTTATCCTGGGAGTTTAATTTTTGAACTTTCTTTTTAATAGACATACTTTAGTTCTAATTAAAAATAAAGGTAAAAAAAGTATGTCAACTCCTTCAAAAAACCATCAAAGTTTAAAAAAATAGTAAGGTTAACGCATAATACAGGTCTAACTGTATCACTCATACAGGTTCAAGCGGTTGCGCAATTGCCGCATATTTTCCTGCATAGCGTTTACACGGTCAAGTAAATGGCTGATGGCCTCAATGCCGGCTATATTTATTTCGAGATCCTGATGCAGGCGCACCATTTTTTCCAAACGGGGCAGTTCGCTCTGCGGTATCATGGTAGTTTGGTTTATGGTGGTTATTTGTACCAGGCCGGCCTCACTTAATGAGGTAACAAAAGTATATTCTACCTGATGGTAACCGCAAAAATCGTGTACGGTTATAAATTGTTCATTTTCCATTGCAAAAATATTTTAATCAGGATTGTGCCAGTTGTTTAAATAACTCTTTTTGCTGCTCGGTAAGGTTAGTGGGCAGTTGTACTTCATAGGTAAGGTACAAGTCGCCAAATTCATCTGCCTTTTTATAAACCGGGAACCCTTTGCCTTTAAGCTTTACCTTGACGCCGTTTTGTGTTTCGGGCTTTACTTTTAATTTAACCTGCCCGGTTAAAGTTTCTACCGTAATTTCTCCACCCAAAACAGCAGTATATAGGTCGATAGGTATAGTACGGTACAAGTCATTACCGTTCCGCTTAAAGCGGCTGTCTTCGGCAATATTAAAAGTGATATATAAATCGCCGGCGGGGCCACCGTTCACGCCCGGACCGCCATGCCCGCTTATTTTAATGGTTTGCCCGTTTTCTACACCGGCAGGTATGGTAATACGGATATTTTTGCCGTTAACGGTTAAAGTTTGCTTATGTGTTTCAGTAGCTTCCTGCAAAGTGAGTTGGAGCTCGGCATTGTAATCCTGGCCCCGGTAACCGGCCTGCCTGCCGCCGCGACCGCCTGCACCACCAGCGCCGCCAAAAATCGATTGGAAGAAGTCGGAAAAATCTTCGCCCCCGCCAAACGATTCAAAGTTATAACCTCCTTGCTGCCCGCCACCGCTGTAACCGCTGTAGTTACGGCTTTGCTGTTGCTGCGCCTGCTCATAGGCTTCACCATGTTGCCAGTGCTCACCGTACTGGTCGTATTTTTTACGCTTTTCTGGGTCGCTCAGTACCTCATTTGCTTCATTAATTTGCTGAAATTTTTTGTTGGCCTCCGCATCGTTAGGATTCAAATCCGGATGGTATTTGCGGGCCTGCTTGCGGTAAGCATTTTTTATATCTTTTTCTGAAGCGTTTTTATCAAGGCCCAGTATCTGGTAATAATCAATAAAAGCCATAGTGGTTTAAGCAAATAAAAGAAAGTTGCATGTGTATCAACAACAATTATATACGTATGGTTGTAAAAAATATGATACGAATTGATAATGAACCGGTTTAACGCTTAAATCACTCATTCCTGAAAAACCTGCGCATATATTCAGTGTTAATCATTAGCGCGACAAAATGCGTATTTTATAATTATGCCGAATCAAGAAGAGCAAACTCAGGAAAAACCGCTATCTGAGTTATACCGGGTAACCCGGGCCCAAATAGAACATCACGATAATGCCGTAAATTCACGGGTAATATGGCTATCCATCGGGCAGTCATTCTTTTTTAACGTATATGCCATGTTGGTAACTGCTAAAGCGCCTACACCGCCGCTTTTTGCCAAACAACAAATGCTGGCCGTTATTTTTCCTATTGCGGCGCTGGCTGTAGCCCTGTTTACTTTTGTAGATGTAATGGCAGGGCTGATTTATCTGCGTAAACTACGTTTAAATTACAAGGCTTCTACCAATGGCAGTTCAGGCGAAGCGCCGTATCCGATGATCAATGGTAACAAGTTTGACCGTACCCTGCAACGGGTATCGCCTATTGCCATATCGCTGGTATTTATTATTACCTGGCTGTACTTATTATTGTATGATCATAATTTGTTGTAAGCGATGCCAGAACCGGAGAGCGCTGTGATTTAAGGGATGGTGAGAAATTTTCTAAGCATCAGAAATTGCTTTTAAAGAATTTCTCACCATCATTTAAAATGACAACAATGAAAGAGGCTGATTAATTGAGTTTTTAAATTGCTGTCCAAACCGCATCTACAAACCAATTTCGGCTGTCGGTAAAATATAGGCCGGCTTTAAAGCCCGAAATGGAAGCCAGATGATTTACCTGCTCCATGCTGTATTTCTGAGACACCTCCATAAAGATGTATTCATCTTTATCAAAACGGATGGTATCGGTATCATTCAGATGCACTTCCTGTGCCTGTAAACTAATCAGGTAACTTCTGCAGGCGCCGGTTTCAGGGTCATAAGAAGGGTAGTGCTCAAACTGGCTGATGTCGAAATCAGCATTCAGCTCATTATTAATGCGGGTAAGCAGGTTAAGATTAAATTGCCGGGTGATACCCTGCTGGTCATTATAAGCGGCCAAGATAGTAGCCGGATTCTTTTTTAAATCAATACCGATCAGCACGCTGTCGCCGGGCGAAAGATGGCGACGCAGTTCGATGCAAAACGCCTCCGCATCGTTTATCGGCATGTTGCCAATATTAGAACCCAGAAACAAAACTACCTTGCGCCGGGCAGATAACTGTGCTGCTTGTTTCAGCATGTCAAAATAATCACCGTTAAGGCCGGTAATTTTTAAGCCGGGTAAAGCTCCTGGCAGTGCTGCGTTTAAATAGGTAATGGTATTGGCCGAAATATCAATAGGCAAATAAGTGAAATCGGCTTTTTGCTCCAATAAATAGCGCAGCAAATAGGTGGATTTGGTGGCATCACCGGCTCCTAATTCAATTAAATCAAATGGGCTTCCATCGGCTATCAGGGTATGGCAAATCTTGACCGTTTGCTGCGTAAAAATTTCCAGTTCGCAGTCGGTAGGGTAATATTCCGGGCTGGCCATAATCTGCTGAAACAGTTTATCGCCGGTGCTGTCATAAAAATATTTGGATTGAAGATGCTTTGGACGGGCTTGCAAGCCATTTAGTACATCCTTATAAAATTGTGTATTTTGTAGGGTATGTTTAGAGGAATCAGCTAACGTTATCATGATTACTGGTAATGGCAGATGAGTAGAAATTGTGTTTTTATCGGGCCAGGCGAATTCCGGTGAATTGCCAGCGCAGGTAAGGATGAAAAAAGTTACGGTAGGTTAAGCGGCTATGGTTGGGCGGGGTTACCTCAGAGGCTCCTCTCAGCACTTTTTGGTTTACCATAAATTTACCGTTGTACTCACCAATAGCGCCCGGCGCTTTGCTGAAACCCGGATAAGGAAGATAGGCGCTTTCTGTCCATTCCCAGTTTTTGCCCCAGCTGAACTGTGCAGCGGCAGCCTCCCATTCAAACTCGGTGGGCAGGCGCAAGCCTTTCCATGAGGCATACGCATAGGCTTCATAATAACTGATGTGCTGCACAGGCTCATGAAGTTTGAGCGGCTCCAGCCCTGTATAAGTGTAAACCTGCCACTGTTCATCTATTAAATGCCAGTATAAAGGCGAGGTAACCTGGTTTTCATTTACCCAAGCCCAGGCTTCAGCATGCCAGTGCCGGAAATCCTGATAGCCGCCGCTGTTAATAAACGCTAAATACTCACCATTGGTAACCAAGCTGCTGCTGATTTCATAAGCATTGAGGTACACTTTGTGGCAATTAAGCTCATTATCAAAGCAAAAGCCCTCGCCCTGAAACCCAATTTCGTAAATGCCTTCGGGTATACTTACCCAGCCTTCAGCACCTTCTTCTTTCGGCGAAACATAATCATGTTTATAAGCCGGAAATAAAGGGTTATGCCCTAAAATATATTTAATATCGGTCATCAGCAGTTCCTGGTGCTGCTCCTCGTGGTTAAAGCCCAGAACAAATAATTCATGAAGTTCGGTCGATATTTCCTGACATAAAAGGCTGTTGATGGCTTCATCCACATATTCACGGTACCGGTAAACCTCAATTACCGTAGGGCGGCTCAGGTTGCCCCGGTCGGTGCGGATTACACGTGTACCGACGGTTTCATAATAGCTGTTAAATACATAATTATACTCGGCATTATATTCCTGATAGCCCATAAGATAAGGCTTCAGGATAAAGGTTTCAAAAAACCAGGTGGTATGCCCGATGTGCCATTTGGGCGGACTTACATCCACCACCGGCTGCACCACATAATCTTCGGTTTGCAAGGGGCTGCATATATCTTCAGTACGCTTACGCACTGCTTTATACTGTTCAGCTAAGTTCATTTTGAGTTATTATCCAAATAGCGTTTAAGGTCTGAAATTGTTTTGATGCTTAAATCATCAGCCTGCTGCTGACGCATCATTAAGGCATACGAATTATTGAAGCCGATAGGTTTTAACCAGCTGAGATGAAACTTCTGTTCAAAAGCGGTTTTCACATACTCAAAGGTTTTATCCTTATCATGCTCCAGCGAAGTTACAGTTTTGGCATCGGGCTGCAGTAATACCAGCAAACCGGTGCCGGTATATTCAGGGTAAAAATCAATCTGATGATTGGTAAGCGCATCAAAGCAGATTTTGGTGCCGCCCAATCCTGTTTTGGTATCCACGTTGTAATCGGTATAGCCTTTAATCAGCAGGGTATACATACTGGCCAGAATATATTGTTCGCCAAACACTTTGGAGCCTATACGCACTGTACCTTTATTGCCATTGCGGGCCGGTTTGTATAAATGCTTAGCCACTAAAAAGTCTTTCGCTACCCGCTCGGGCGACTGGTGCAGGTAATCTGTACGATAATTCAGGCTGGTCATCGCCGAATCGGTAATCTGGTTGGCCAGCAGATTGAGTGTTTTTTCTAAATCCGGAAAGCGTTTTAAGGCTTCATTATCAACCACCGGGGCTGCATAGTAAGGAGGAAAAATGCCTTTATCGTCTTTTAATACCATAAGGTGATAGGCCTTTAAACGCCCATCGGTAGAGTAGCCGCTGATGACGTCCAGCTGTTTTTCATAAGCGGCTTTATACATCACGGCATCACTGATCACAATGGTATGTATCTTGAGATGGTACGCGTTACGCAATCCTAAATCACCATCCTGCCGGCCCATAAATTCGGGCTCAAAGCCGGCGGTAAGTTTGCTGCCGTAAGCAGAAGGGATTAAATAGAAACCGGCCAGCACTACCGTGATGACAGTAAAGGCATACAGGCCAGGCTTTAATTTTTTAACGTTTAATCTTTGCAGGCGCGACAATAAGAAGTCAAATATAATTGCCA
>CAXTCH010000008.1:0-3043 GCA_964241945.1 uncultured Mucilaginibacter sp. | reverse complement strand
TTGCGGATAATAGGCAGCAGGGCATATAAAAATAAGGCAACAATAGCAGGTTTGGGGCCAATGCCCAGTAACGGAATCATAAAGCCCAGCAGGGCAATACTGGGAATGGTTTGCAATACACCGGCAATACCTAGCACCGTGCCCGACCACTTTTTACGCCGGGCAATCAGAATACCGAGGGGTAGGCCAGCCAGTACTGCCAGCAGCAGTGAAATAAACGTAAGGCCGATGTGTTCCAACGTTTGAACAGCCAGTTTATCACGCTCCTGGTACATAAACTGAAACAGGCCCTGCTGCGACTCGTTCATGCGGTGTGGCTGATTTGGTGTTGATGAAAGGCGGACATAAGCTGTTCAAAAGTTACGGATTTTTTTGCAGATGATGGCTCACTGCCGAAAATTAACGCACTTTCATTAGCCGCCTTTAGTAGCTGCAGCGCTTTCCATATATCATCTTTAGCATCCAGATGCAAACTCCCGGCGTGGGTACCGTCAGGAAGATGAGCCCAAAGATCCGCTAACTTTACGGCCTTAAATTCCAGTTGAAGGCGCTGCGCCTGCAAAAAATCTTTAACAAAATCAGTGGCGGGCTGATACAGCAGTTCGGCAGGGGTGCCGGTTTGCACCGTCCGGCCTTTATCCATCAGGCATATACGGTCGGCAAGTTCAAAAGCTTCCTGCACATCATGGGTAACCATTACTATAGTTTTGCGCTTTAACTCGTCTAGGTGTTTAAATTCCTGCTGTATTTTGGACCGGGTTATGGTATCCAAAGCACCAAAAGGTTCGTCCATTAACAGCACCGGGGCATCGGTCATCAGCGCCCGGGCCAGGCCCACCCGCTGCTGCTGTCCGCCGCTTAATTGGTTGGGGTATAAAGATAAATATTCGGCAGATAGGTGCAGTTTTTCCAGTAACTCATGGATGCGGTCATTAATACGCTTTTGCTCCCATTTTAACAGCTGAGGTACGATGGCGATATTTTCGGCCACGGTGTAATGCGGAAACAGGCCGTTATTCTGCATTACATAGCCAATGTTGCGCCGTACCTGTTCGGGTGGCAGGCTGCTGATGTTTTGCCCGTTCATCCATACCGAACCATTATCCGGCTCAATTAAACGGTTCAGCATTTTAAGCGTAGTGGTTTTACCGCAACCGCTGGTACCCAGCAATACCAGCGTTTCGTGCTCGGCTACTTCAAAGCTAACGTCATCAACCGCCCTGGTGCTGCCATATTGTTTACTCAGCTGCTTGGCCTCTATCATACCGCAAAGCTAATCTTCAATCTGCATAAACAGGTTATTCAGAGATTCAGAATAGGTGGGATGTGCAAATACGCAATACCGGATACGGTCATAAGTAACGCCGCCTACCATGGCCATTTCCAGCACCGACATAATTTCGCCGCCTTCCTGACCTAAAATGGCGGCCCCTAAAATTTGCTTGGTATCGGCATCTACTACCGCCTTCATTACTCCGCGGGTGTCGCCGGTTTCTATGGCGCGCGCTACGTGGCCCATCGGTAAAGTAGCTACTTTAATATTTAAGCCCTGCTTTCTGGCTTCGGTTTCAGTAAGGCCCACACGCCCCAGCTGCGGGTCGGTAAACATACAGTAGGTAAGCGGCCGGTCTTTAATATTGTAATCGGTTCCTTCCAGCAGGTTGCGGTAAACTATGGTATAATCGTTATAAGAAATGTGTGTAAACGCAGGGCCGCCTTTAATATCACCCAAGGCATAAATGCCGGAAATATTGGTTTCCAGTTTATCGTTTACTTTGATAAAGCCTTTATCATCCAGTTCCACACCGGTGGTGCTTAACTGCAACGCTTCGGTTTGCGGTTCGCGGCCTACTGCCACCAACAGGTGCGAACAGGTGATTTGTTGTACAGCGCCCTTAACTTTTACAGTAGCAATAATTTTTCCGTCTGCTGATTTTTCAACTATCTGCGTTTCGGCTTCACTATGAATGGTAATCTCTTCGGCTTCCAGCAGTTTTTGCACTTCGGCAGCAATGTCTTCATCCTCGCGGCTCATAATGCGTGCTCCGCGTTCCAGCAAGGTAATTTTACTGCCAAAGCGCCTGAACATCTGGCTGAACTCCAGCCCGATATAGTTGCCGCCAATCACCAGAATATGTTCGGGCACTGTTTCCAGATCCAGTATTGTGGTAGAGGTGAGATAATCAATCTGCTCCAATCCCTCAATTTTCGGAATCACCGTTTTGGCGCCGGCGTTAATAAAAATCAATTCGGCCTGTAATTCTTCTTCGCCTCCTTCTTTCAGGTTTATCTTGATGGTTTTAGGGCCGGTAAATACGGCTTCGCCAAAAATCAATTCTAAGTTTTCGGTATGCTGCAAATCGTCCTGATTGCCATCGCGCGAGTGGGCTACAATTTTGTCCTTGCGTTCTTTAACGGCCTTCATATCTACCTTAAAACCGCTTACCGGAACCCCCAGCTCTGCCGAATGCATAGCCGCGTATGCTGCCTTGGCCGAAGCTACCATGGCTTTGGTAGGGGTGCAGCCGTCGTTTACACAAGTGCCGCCTACTAGGCGCTTTTCAATCAATGCGGTTTTTTTGCCGGCTTTGGCCATTTTACGGGCCAGCGGATTGCCGGCCTGACCAGAGCCGATAATGATTACATCGTACTGCTTCATGCGGTTACCTGTACTCCTTTCCAAAAGGCTACGTAATCCTTAATTTGTGCTGCAGCATCTTTAGGATGAGGATAATACCAGGCCGCATCCGGGTTTTGCTTATCACCGGCATCAATAGTATAATAGGAGGCTTCGCCTTTCCACGGGCAGGTAGTATGGGCAGAAGAAGGTTTCAATAATTGGGTATTCACACTGCCCGGCGGGAAATAATGGTTGTTTTCTATCACAATAGTATCATTGCTTTCAGCAATTACCTGGTTGTTCCAAATGGCTTTCATGTAAGTATGCAATTAAAATATGAGCTGTATAAGCGGAAATAAGACGTGTTTGCTACTAAATAAGTGCAAACATCATTTTGTTTCAATAGCGCGCGCGGTTATTGAT
>CAXTCH010000007.1:0-22929 GCA_964241945.1 uncultured Mucilaginibacter sp. | reverse complement strand
GAAGATTCTGCTACCTCATCGGTGGTAATCTCATCCGGTTCACTACCCTCTTCTGCCGGTTGTTCAACTATTGGTTCGGGCAGGGTAAAGTTGATAAATTGCGCCTGGGTAACTTCGGCTAAACCTACAGGTGCAGTAGCTATTTTATATAGGGCTGCGCTGTTAAAATATACAGCGGCGCTTTTCAGTTTATCGCGGTTGGTTGAACAGGCGTAGAGGGCCTGCAGCAAACCACTCTGCGGCTCTTCATTCAATAATTGCTCCAGATAACTGGCCGTAGCATAGTCGGCATTTGAAGGATTATCTAATAATTCCTGCAAAAGCTGACTTTGATTTTTGATCTGATCCTGTTCCATGAAATTAATGCGAGGCTGAAACTACAAATTCGTTACCAATTTGCAAACGCCTTGTTAAAAATATCTTCAGTAAGCTTCTGATTAATTTGCTGAATCAAACCCTGTTCTTGGGGCGCCAATTCGCCGGTATAGTCTACGTAATTGGTAAAGCTTTGTTCAAAATTCAGCTTTTTATCGGCCATATTGGTATATTTTACGCTTACCGTAATAGATAAACGGGTAGCGCTTGCCGTTGGCGCTACGTTATTGGCTGTAGCCTGTACCGCTACCGGGGCAATACTATAATTGGTAATTGTTCCCGTCATCGCCCCGTCAGACTCGGGGCTTTGGGTAATGGCCAACCGGGTTTGCGAACGTATACGTTGTTTAAGGGCTTCTGTA
This sequence comes from uncultured Mucilaginibacter sp., assembly GCA_964241945.1. Classification (GTDB taxonomy): domain Bacteria; phylum Bacteroidota; class Bacteroidia; order Sphingobacteriales; family Sphingobacteriaceae; genus Mucilaginibacter. Next base: position 22,192 of record CAXTCH010000007.1, on the reverse strand, counting down.
AATGTCTGGCTCAGGTTACTTACCACCAGCGGAGCATTATTTTCAAAATACCCCACATAAATGTTTTTCATGGTAATGGGTATGGAAGCGCCGCTCAGGGTAACCGAGCAGGAGGAACATACACTCATCACTACCGTCAGTAAAAGGATTGCACCTTTAATTTTCTTCATGTAATCGCTATAAATTTAATTCTTTGATTTTTCGGTACAGCGTACGCTCGGATATACCCAACTCATTGGCAGCTAATTTGCGCTTGCCTTTGTGTTTTTTGAGCGCTTTGCGTATCAAATCTGATTCTTTCTCTATCAGTGATAACGATTCTTCTTCCTCTTCCGCATGCTGTGTGATAAAATTATCATTGGCATGCGCATGTACCGGAACGGCCGCAGGGGGCTGTATGGTAATTTGCGGCTCACGGTAAGCCGGCAGTTCCAGATCGTGATACAGTTGGGTAATGTTGGGCGCAGATTCTTTATAGCTGCCCGGCGCTACACCGTGTTCAATAATATCGGCCACCAGCTTTTTCAGTTCTACCATATCGCGCTTCATGTCGAACAATACCTTATATAGTATATCACGTTCTGAAAAATCTTCTTTAGGCTGATTTTCTACCCGCATCGGCAGGTTGCTCCGGCTGCTTTCATAGGGGATATAATTTTGCAGCGTTTGGGCGGTAATAATACGATCGCGTTCCAGAACAGCCAGTTGCTCGGCCATATTTTTGAGCTGCCGCACGTTGCCCGGCCATGAATAGTTGGCCAGCACCTGCTGTGCCGCTTCATCTAACTGTATGGGTGGTGTACGGTATTTGGCGGTAAAGTCTGACGCAAACTTGCGGAACAGCAGGTAAACATCTTCTTTACGGTCGCGCAACGGCGGGATGCGCAGCGGAACGGTATTTAAACGGTAATACAGGTCTTCCCTGAATTTACCTGCTTTTACCGCTTCGTACACGTCCACATTGGTAGCTGCAATTACCCGCACATTGGTTTTCTCTACTTTTGATGAACCCACGCGGATAAACTGCCCGGATTCCAATACCCGCAGCAGGCGGGCTTGGGTACCTAACGGCATCTCTCCTATTTCATCCAGAAAGATAGTACCGCCGTTTACCGTCTCAAAGTAACCCTTCCGTTCGCCCACGGCACCGGTATAAGCGCCCTTTTCGTGACCGAATAATTCCGAATCAATCGTCCCCTCGGGTATAGCGCCGCAATTTACGGCAATGAACGGCCCGTGCTTACGACCGCTCAGCTGGTGAATAATATGCGAAAACGCCTCCTTACCGCTGCCGCTCTCACCGGTAATCAGCACTGAAATATCCGTAGGCGATACCTGGTTGGCAATATCTATCGCCCGGTTTAGTAACGGTGAATTACCGATGATACCGAAGCGTTGTTTAATTTCTTGTATATCCATGGAGCAGATGTGAGGTATGAGATGTAAGATATGAGACATTAATCTTACATCTCATATACACTTATAATATTTATGCCATTGCGAGGTACGAACCCATCGCACGGAGGCCTCGTCGCCCTGTACAGCATGCAATGGGTTCGTACCTTGCAATGACATTTATTGAATTAGCTAATCACCGTTCCAATCAGCGTTGCCGTGGTGCACCGGTCTACCAGTACATTTACATACTGGCCGGGTTTGTACCCTTCGCCCACCGGGAATACGACCATAGCGTTTTTATCGCTGCGGCCGCAGTAGTCGAGGTTTGACTTTTTAGAGAAACCTTCAATGAGTACACGCTGCACTTTGCCTACCTGTTGCTGCAGGCGCTGATGCGAGTACTGCTGCTGCCGGGTAATAATTTCCTTTAAGCGGCGGCTTTTCACCGGCTCGGGCACGTCATCCGCATAGCGCTTGGCGGCTAAAGTGCCGGGGCGCTCGGAGTAAGAGAACATATAAGCAAAATCATACTGTACGTAATCCATCATGCTTAGCGTATCTTGGTGCTCCTCTTCTGTCTCAGAGCAGAAGCCGGTAATTACGTCGGTAGAAATGGCACAGCCCGGCAAAATGCGGCGGATGGCGTCAACCCGGTTAATGTACCATTCACGGTCGTATGTACGGTTCATCAGTTCCAGCACGCGGCTGTTGCCCGACTGTACCGGCAGGTGAATATACTTGCATATATTATCGTGTTTGGCCATGGTGTACAGCACCTCGTCGGTAATATCTTTAGGGTGCGAGGTAGAAAAGCGGATGCGTAAATCAGGGCTTATCAAAGCAGTCAATTCCAATAAGCGAGCAAAATTAACCGGCGCCTCACCTTCCGCGCTCCACTTATAAGAATCTACGTTTTGCCCTAATAAGGTTACTTCGCGGTAGCCCTGATTATACAGCGCTTCGCATTCGGCAATGATGGAATGCGGATCACGGCTGCGCTCACGGCCTCGGGTAAACGGCACTACGCAGAAAGAACACATATTATCGCAGCCCCGCATAATAGATACAAAGGCATTGATGCCGTTGGTATTCAACCGTACCGGATTAATATCGGCATAGGTTTCCTCGCGCGATAGCAGTACGTTTACAGCCTTCTGGCCTTCGTCTACCAAATCAATCAGGTTAGGAAGGTCGCGGTAGGCGTCGGGGCCCACTACTATGTCCACCAGTTTTTCTTCTTCCAAAAATTTGGCTTTCAGGCGTTCGGCCATACAACCCAGTACCCCCACCATCATGCCCGGATTTTTAATCTTGGCAATGGTAAACTCCCGCAGCCGGTTGCGCACCCGCTGCTCGGCATTTTCACGGATGGAGCAGGTGTTGATAAATATTACGTCTGCCTCTTTAAAATCAGATGTAGTTTCAAAACCTTTATCTAATAAAATAGAAGCTACAATTTCACTGTCAGAAAAATTCATGGCGCAGCCATAACTTTCGATATAAAGTTTACGGCCATTGCTTTTTTCAAGATTTTCCAGCACTAATGCTTCACCCTGCCTGCTTTCGTCATGCTTTTTATCCGGAACCAAAAAATCCATCAATCTTTAATTTTTAGAGCTGCAAAAATACATAATTTTTACAAAGAATGACAGTTTGGCAGAAATTGGTTAAAATGCTTTCAATTGTAAAAAACGGAAAAATTTGAGTTAATCACTTATTTATCAATTGATTAATCAGATTAAGCTTAATTAAAGCGCTGTTATATTAAAGCCCACTTCATTAGATAACTTACAAACCGGTAACACATCAGCGATTTGCCTTTATAAAACTCAGTATTATATTTCTATATGCAAAAAGCACAAGTCATACAATATTTAAAGCAAATTATGGTTTAAAACTCTTGTTCTTAGTTGCAGATGACATTTCATTTACATTGTACAGTAAAATTTTTACCTTGGTAAAGTTAAGTGACATCTATTATGCACACCCTATACAGCAGGAGCTTTAACTATTAATGACGGTAAAGTTTTTAGGATACCATTGGAAAAAAAGGATTTTTTATCCTTCGGTGGTTTTACTCGCCGTTACCATCATTGCCTCATTTTTTATCAACCGCTACTGGTCGCCAATTTTAGCCGACCGGGTGAAAAGCACGGTGCTCAGCAGTACCGACAGCCTGTATACGATCAATTTTTCTGATGCGCAATTACACGTGCTGCAAGGAAAGCTTGTTATAAACAACATCGTAATTAAACCTGATATGGAGGTTTACAACCGGCGTAAGCAGATGCGTTTGGCGCCCAATAATTTATACGAGTTGCGGGTAAAGCGCCTGATGCTGCGGCGCATCCATCCCCTGAGGTTATACTTTAAAAATCAACTGCATATTGAACAAATTATAGTCAGCGAACCCGATCTGCGCATTACTTACCAGTTAAACCATACGCATGATACCGTAGCCAACGACCGCCGTAACGCCTGGCAGCGCATTAAATCAGTACTCAAATCTATTGAGGTAGGTGAAATTGACCTGAACGATGTTAAGTTCAGGTATGATGATTACTCAGGCATTAAGCTGAATATTTCGGAGCTTAAGGAAATGAATATCACTGCCATGGATATGCTTATTGACTCAGCTACGCAAAATGATAAGTCAAGATTTCTTTACTGTCGTGATTTAATTACCGAGCTGAATAACTATCACGGCACATCGGCCAATCAGTTATATAAGTATCAGATTAAATCGCTGCTGTTTTCAACGCTTACGTCAAAGCTGAATGTGTACGGACTTAGCCTGCTGCCTGCACAGCCCGAAGTTTACTACCGGCAGGTGATGCACAACCGGTATAATTTTTATCTGGACTCGTTGCAGGCCAATGGGTTTGATTTTAAAAATTATATAAAATACCATACCCTTAGCTGCAATAAACTGATTATGAATGGTGGCCGGCTTAATTTTGCGAGTAACGCCGCTATTGACTCTGCCGATAAAAAAGACAAATTAAGCAGCTTTCCAAATGTGGCTATTCATCGCATTCACAGCCGGTTTAAAGTAGATACGGTTGAACTACACCGTATCAACGTCCGGTATGAGGCTTACAGTAAACGCTCGCATAAGGCGGGCTTTATTACTTTTGACCATACTTTTGGTGTGGCGCTCAATGTAACTTCGGACAAGGAAGCGCTGCAAAAAAACAATATGTGTAACCTGAACCTCACGACCTGGCTGATGGGCAAAGGGCGTATTGATGCACAGTTCAAATTTAATCTTACCGATAGCGCCCACTCTTACAGCTATCAGGGCATTATGGGGCCGATGAAGCTTTCAGCCCTAAATCCGGCTACTAAGCCATTGGCTTTGCTCGAGCTCAAATCAGGTCAGTTGAACCGCCTCGATTTTAATGCCGGCGGCGATGCCAGATATGCCAAAGGCCATGTGCAAATGTTATATAACGACTTAAAGGTGCATGTATTACGGCCGGATACGGTGAATGACAAGCTCCGGCATTTTACTTTGGGATCTATTTTCGCCAACGCCCTTATATTAAAACATAACAACCCCGACACTACCGGCCTGCCCGCCCGCTCATATGCAGTTAATTATATCAGGCCAAATAATGCAGGCTTTTTTAAAACCCTGTTTAAAACGTTAATACCCGGTATTAAAGCCAGCGCCGGCTATGATGCCGCAACCGAGAAAAAAGTGAAAGCCACCATTAAGCAGCGCCGGCTGGAAAAGCAGCAGCGTTTAATAAAAAAAGCGATGAAACAAGCGCAGCACAGCGAGAAAAAGAGAGCTGAACTGGGCAACTAAATAAGCGGATAAATGTTCAACTTTGCTTTACCGCATTTATGTCAACCTTTAACCCTTCCGTTGTACCCAGTTTCAGGCAAATAGCCCGGGCATTAACCGTGGTGGAAAACGAGCTGCAAGGTGCTGAAGACTTATTGAAAGGGCTACGCATTAATACGCAAGTTCCTGTAATTGGTATTACCGGGCCGCCGGGGGCTGGTAAAAGCACTTTAGCAAATGCGCTGATTTCTTTACTGGTGCAGGATAATAAAAAAGTAGCCATACTGGCGGTTGACCCTACCTCGCCTTTTAATTTTGGCTCCTTACTGGGCGACCGTATACGCATGTCGGCTCATTTTAACCATCCTAATGTATTCATTCGTTCGTTAGCTACCCGGGGTTCATTGGGCGGCCTGTCGGTAAAAACGATGGAGATGACCGATGTGCTGCGCGCCTCGGGATTTGATAGTATACTGGTAGAGACAGTAGGCGTTGGTCAGTCGGAAGTAGAAATAGCAGGATTGGCCGACCTTACGATGGTGGTACTGGTACCCGAAGCGGGTGACGAAATACAAAATATTAAATCGGGCCTGATGGAGATAGCCGATGCTTTTGTAATTAATAAGGCCGACCGGGCAGGCGCTGATGAATTTGCCAATAATTTAAAAAAGCTCATCCATCAAAATCACCGGGAAACCGCCGTGTTTAAAACCTCAGCTACGCAGCAGGAAGGTGTTTTACAATTGTATCAATATATAACTACCACCCAACTTACAACTAACAACCGCCAGCAACTACTGTTAACAGAAAAAGCTTACCGGCTGATACAGCAAAAGCGCATGGCAGATGTTGATAAAAAAAAGCTGCGGCAAATAATTACCGAAACTTCAGCGCAGGCAAAATTTAATTTGTACCGCTTTGTAGATGAATGGTGCAGGCCATCCGGCTTATGAATTCATAATTTCTTCAATCTCCTCGGCCTCTAACGGGATATCAGCCATCAGGTTTATATTGCCGTTCTCTGTAATCAGGATATCGTTTTCTAACCGGATGCCTAAATTTTCTTCCGGGATATAAATACCGGGCTCGCAGGTGAGAATGTTTCCTGCCTCAAAAGGTTGATAACGGCTGGCATAATCGTGCACATCCAGTCCTAAATGATGGGAGGTGCCATGCATAAAATACTTTTTATATAAAGGCATTTTAGGGTCCTGCCTGTCTACCTCATGCCTGCTCAGCAGGCCGAGGTCAATAAGTTCGCCGGTCATTATTTCACCCACCTCTTCGTGGTATTCGTTCCATACCGTTCCGGCAATCAGCATTTGCTGGGCGGCCTGCATTACCCGCAGTACGGCATTATATACCTGTAGCTGACGCGGGTTAAAGCGGCCGTTTACAGGTACGGAACGACTTAAATCGGCATTGTAATTTGCATACTCGGCACCAAAATCAAACAAGATGACATCACCATCTTTACAAATCTGGTTGTTATCGGTATAATGCAGCACGATGGCATTGCGCCCCGAAGCTATGATAGGCGCATAAGCATGCCCGGTAGCCCGCTGACGGATAAACTCATGTATAATTTCAGCCTCTATTTCGTATTCTGCCACACCGGGCTTAATAAATTTGAGTATGCGCACAAAAGCATCGCGGGTGATAGCACACGCTTTTTGGGTAAGTTCAATTTCAATTGCTGATTTTACCGGGCGCAACGTGCGCATCACAGGGGCCGACCGCTCATAATGATGCAGCGGGTACTTGCTGCGCAAATCCTTCAGCATCCGTAAATCACGGTACGGAACGGTATGCGCATAACGGTCGTTTTCGTTAATATTTATATAAATACGCTCAGCATAGTTAATAATACTGTGTAATATATTTTCAAAATCGCTTAGCCAAAATATTTGCTGTATGCCCGATGCGGCCCTGGCTTCGGGTTTGGTATACTTGTGTCCTTCCCAGATGGCAATGTGTTCATTGGTTTGTCTTAAAAAGAGTACTTCTTTGTATAGTGGATTAGGACAATCCGGAAAAAGCAACAGTATGCTTTGCTCTTGATCGATACCTGTTAAGTAAAAAAAGTCCGGGTTCTGCTTAAAATTGAAAGTCTGGTCTCCACTTCGAGGAAATTCGTCGTTTGCATTGAAAACAGCCAGAGAATGAGGCTTTAATCGTGAAGTGAAATTTTCCCGGTTAAAGGCAAACAAACGCTGGTCCGGCTGTATATATTTCATCATTTAACATTTTTTTATTTTTATAAAACATTTTTTTCCATTACTTTGTCACCTACATACATAAATATGGAACAGAGTTTGGTAGCGTATCAAACATAATTACTAATTTTGTATTAAAATCACAATTGTTTAATCTTTAAAAACTATGAACTACTCTACATTAAAGAAAACTGCCGCACTTTCGTTTGCGTCTTTAATGGCAGTGGGTGTGTTGAAAGCTCAGACTACTGATTCAACCAAAACAACCACTACCAGCACAACCGCCACTACCATGGCCCCAATGACAACCGACAGCACAATGTCTGCCACCACCGCGAAAGTATTCGGCGGGCGTGGTCAGTACAGAACCTGGAGCTTCGGTATCAACGCCGGTGTTTTATCTCCGGCAGTAGCTACCGGTGGTAGCTTTAACGATTTCACCAACTACAATGTGAAATTAGGTTACGGTGCATCATTGAGATGGCAAGTTGCTCACTCGTTCGGCTTACAATTAAGCGCTAACAGTGGCAAAATTTCAGGTGACAACTTCGATGCACCTGGTCGCTACCGCGTTTATCCAGCTGCAGGCGGTGTAGGTGTTTACAACTATGACACTCACTTCTGGAGTGGTACTATCACTGGTGTAGCAAACGTAGCTACAATTGATTACTTACGTCGTAAAAACGCAATCAATTTCTTCGTTACTGCAGGTGCAGGTATCATTGCCTACCATCCTCAACTGTCCACTACCCAAGGTGGTGATGCAGGACCATCTGCAACAGGTGATTATCGTTATTACGAAAACGGAAAAGCTAACTACGTTCGCTCTTTAGTAATTCCGGTAGGTGCAGGTGTTAAATTCCGCCTGTCTGACGCAACTCAATTTGTGTTAGGTTACACTGAAAACTTCACTGATGACGATTTGCTAGACGGTGTTAAAGCTGCCTCTACTCCTACAAAAGATCGTTACTCTTACGGTTATGGTGGTTTAGAATTCACTTTGGGTTCAAAAAGCAAACCGAACCTGGATTGGGTAAACCCGGTTGCTATGATGTATGACGAGCTGTATGATGCTGCTCTGCGTCAGGAAGTAGAAGCTTTGAAAGGCCGTGTTACCAACGTTGAAAATGCAGTTAACGACCTGAAGAAAGATTCTGATGGTGACGGTGTATCTGATCAATTCGACAAGTGCCCTAACACTCCTGCAGGTACTGTAGTTGATGGTGCAGGTTGCGAAATCAAATTCCCTAAAACTGACAGCACTACAACTGCTACCGGTACTGCTTACTCAAACATTCAGTTTGACTTTGACAGCTCTGTACTGCGTACTTCTTCTTACCCTGTATTGGACGCTTCTTCAGCTGATCTGCGTTCAAACACTGGTAAAATGGTTGAATTAGATGGCTACGCTTCATCTGAAGGTACTGCTGCTCACAACATGAAGCTTTCTAAAGACCGTGCTAACTCAGTAAAAACTTACTTAGTTAACTCAGGTGTTGAAGCTAAACGTTTGAAAGTAAAAGCTTTCGGTGAAACTCACCCAATTGCTGACAACTCTACTGAAGAAGGTCGTATCCAAAACCGTCGTGTAGAATTCAAACAAAAATAAATTTTAGTATAACACTAGTTTATAACCAAGGGCTCCGGATTACTTCCGGAGCCCTTCTTTTTTGTTATCTTTGTGTATGTATTTCTTCCGAAAAAAAGATCCCAACCGGCCTCAAAGCTTCAACCTGAAGGTAATGCATATTATCAATGCTACAGCCATTATCATGTTTTTGCTGGGCATATTGTATAAAGTTATTGAATACTTCTTTCTGAAAAAATGAACCGTATAATTACAACTTCAAAAGCACCCGCTCCTATCGGCCCGTACAGCCAGGCAGTAGCAGCAGGTAACTTACTCTTCGTATCCGGTCAAATTCCGGCACACCCCGAAACCGGTGAATTGGTTACTGAAAGCATTGAAGCTGAAACCAGGCAGGTGATGGAAAACATCAATGCCATTTTAACCGAAGCAGGCATTAACTTTAGCCACATTGTTAAAGCCAGTATCTTTTTAAAAGATATGGGCGCTTTCAGCCAGGTAAATGAAGTATATGGCACTTATTTTACTGCCAACTTCCCTGCCCGCGAAACTATTGAGGTAGCTGCCCTGCCTAAAAATGTAAATGTTGAAATTTCGGTAATTGCAACGCTGGCTTAAATTTTAAGTTCTGCCTTTTACTGCTGTTTATAACCCAACACTGCCTTGAATCAGCCGTTTGAAACTCCTGTAGAATATTTAAGAGGCGTAGGCGCCAGCCGGGCAGAGGTGCTAAAAAAAGATTTAAATATTTTTACGTTCGAGGACCTGCTCAGGCACTTTCCGTACAAATACATCGACCGTACCAAATTCTACAAAATACGGGATATTGATGCTGAGCTTCCCTATGTACAGGTAATTGCACGTCTTACTTCAAAGGAGCTGTTGGGCGAAAAAAACACCAAGCGATTGGTCGTTCAGGTGCAGGACGACACCGGTTTTATGGAACTGGTATGGTTTCAGGGGATTAAATGGATTGAAAAATCACTTGTTGTAGGCAAAGCTTATATCATTTTCGGCAAGCCGGGCATGTTTAATGGCAAAGCGCAAATGTCGCACCCCGAAATGGAGTCGTACAGTTCGGAGGCGCTGAAGCGTAAAGGTAACCTTACCCTGCAGCCTGCGTATAGCTCTACTGAAAAGCTGAAACAGTTTTCGCTGGATACCAAAGGGCTGCAAAAACTAACAGCCATTCTGCTGGAACAGCACCTGAAAGATATTCACGAAAATTTACCACTGTACCTGCTGCAACGCCTGAACTTGATGGGTCGGGCCGAAGCCTATAAAAATATTCACTTCCCGGATGATCTTGTAGCCTTAAATGAGGCAGAACGCCGCCTCAAATTTGAGGAACTATTTTTTATTCAGCTTAAACTTCTTAAAAATAAGCTGCTGCGTACGCAAAAGTTTAAAGGGAACACTTTTGACCAGGTTGGCGAATACTTCAACACCTTCTTTCATGAAAAATTGCCTTTCCCGCTTACCAATGCACAAAAGCGGGTGATTAAAGAAATCAGGCAGGATACTCAGCGGGGTGTACAAATGAACCGGCTGCTGCAGGGTGATGTGGGCAGCGGTAAAACTGTTGTAGCGTTAATGAGCATATTGCTGGCAATTGATAACGGCTTTCAAACCTGCATGATGGCGCCTACTGAAATTTTAGCCAACCAACATTTTGTGTCATTACAGGATTTACTGGGCAATGATTTTCTGGAAGTAGGCTTGCTTACCGGCTCCACGCCTAAAAAGCAGCGTAAAATACTGCACGAAAAATTGCTTAACGGTGAATTGAAAATTTTAATCGGCACACACGCCCTGATTGAGGATGCAGTGCAATTTGCCAACTTGGGCCTGGTGATTATTGATGAACAGCACCGCTTTGGAGTGGAACAGCGGGCCAAATTATGGAAAAAAAATACGCGGCCTCCGCATGTTTTGGTAATGACGGCCACCCCTATTCCCCGCACATTAGCCATGACCTTGTATGGCGATTTGGATGTATCGGTAATTGATGAATTACCTGCCGGGCGTAAGCCTATCGAAACCAAGCATGCTTATGAAAACCAGCGCCTGGCCGTATTTGGTTTGATGAAACGGGAGATTGCCTTAGGCCGGCAAATATATGTAGTATACCCGCTGATACAGGAAAGCGAAAAAATGGATTTGAAAAACCTGCAGGACGGCGTAGAAGTGCTCTCCCGTGAATTTCCGTTACCCGAATATCGCATTAGTATGGTACATGGTAAGCTGACCGCTGCCGATAAGGATTTTGAAATGCAGCGTTTTATAAAAGGCGAAACGCAGATTATGGTGGCTACTACCGTAATTGAAGTTGGGGTAAATGTGCCCAATGCTTCGGTAATGATCATTGAAAATGCCGAACGCTTTGGTCTGTCACAATTGCACCAGCTGCGCGGGCGTGTAGGCCGGGGCGCTGACCAGTCGTATTGTATTTTGATGAGCAGCCACAAATTGAGCCGCGAAGGTAAGATCAGATTGGAAACTATGGTTCGTACCAACAACGGCTTCGAGATAGCGGAGATAGACCTGGAGCTGCGTGGTCCGGGTAATATTGAAGGCACGCAGCAAAGCGGCGTGCTCGACCTGAAACTGGCTAACCTGGCTACCGACCAGGCCCTGCTTTTACAGGCACGGCAAATGGTAGAGGAAATATTTAACGACGACCCGCAGTTGGCCAAACCCGAACATCAGATATTGCAACTGGCTTTCCAATCTAAAAATGCAGGATTGAGTTGGGATAAGATATCCTAATGCCTATCTTAACCGCAATTTTAAAGCTCAACCTGCGGTTTAAATGAAAAAATCTTTCCTCCTTTCTTCTCTCATATCGTTAACGCTGGCTGCCCCGTTAGCCAAAGCTCAGGATTCATTAATGCTTCGTAAAATTTATGACGAGGAATTGGTAAATGGCAAATGTTATGATAACCTCCGCTACCTGTGTAAGCAAATAGGCCCGCGTTTAAGTGGCTCAGCCAACGCACAGAAAGCAGTAGATTGGGGTAAAAAGTTAATGGAAAGCTATGGGTTCGATCGTGTGTATCTGCAACCGGTGATGGTACCGCATTGGGTACGCGGCGCTAAAGAACAAGGGAAAATTATAGCGGGCAATACTGAAATTCCGGTAGCTATTTGCGCCTTGGGCGGCTCGGTGGCTACGCCTGCCGAGGGTTTGACGGCCAAAGTAATTGAAGTACATAGCTTGGCTGAGCTACAAACTCTGGGCGAAGCTGCAATTAAAGGCAACATCATATTTTTTAACCGCCCTTTTGATGAACGATTTATTGAGGCCGGCCAGGCGTATGGTACGGCCGGCGACCAACGCAATGCCGGTCCGGCAGCGGCGGCCAGGTATGGAGCTGTAGGTGTCATTGTACGCTCGTTAACCAGCGCCCTGGATAACTTTCCGCACACGGGTGGTACCAACTATGGTAACGGATCTAAAATACCGGCAGCGGCTATTTCTACCATCGCGGCCAACCGGTTGAGTGATTTACTGAAGCAAAAATCGGTGCCAGTAAAATTCTATTTTAGGCAGAACTGCGAAATGCTGCCTGATGCACCCTCCTTTAATGTGGTGGGAGAATTGAAAGGCGCCGAAAGCCCGAACGATTTTATCATTGTTGGTGGTCACCTGGATTCATGGGACTTGGCTGAGGGTGCACACGATGATGGCACAGGTGTAATGCAGTCGGCTGAAGCGCTGCGCATTTTCAAAGCTTTGGGTTACCGGCCAAAACACACCATTCGTGCAGTATTTTTTATGAATGAAGAAAATGGTCATCGCGGGGGTACCGAATATGCGCGGCTGGCAGCACAAAATAAAGAACATCATATTGTCGCTATTGAAACCGACGAGGGCGGCTTTACGCCACGCGGCTTTAGCTTTGAGGGCGCAAGCCCGGCATTGCTTAAAGGTGTAAACCAGCAATGGCAGTCTCTGCTGGCGCCTTATGAAGCCGACCGCCTGACGGCAGGAGGCAGCGGCACGGATATTGAACCGCTGGGCAGTCAGGTTCCCGGCATTACGCTGATTGGTTTCCGGCCGGATTCACAACGGTATTTTGATGTTCACCATACACCTGATGATGTATTTGAAAACGTAAACAAGCGTGAGCTGGAACTGGGCGCTGCAGCTATTGCTTCGATGATCTATTTAATTGACCAGCATGGTTTGCAGTTTTAAGCTACAAATTTCAAACAGATGTTCAATCTTAAATCTCCCGCCGCTCGGGTTAGGTTAACCGATAAGCAATTCGTAAATTTGCAGTTCATCTAAATTTACCCTGTGGATAACGAAGAACCCGCCATACCCCCGAAAAAAGATTCATTTGCAGCGTTACGCTACAAGGATTTCAGAGCCTACATTGGTATGCGTTTCTTTTTTACGTTTGCCTACCAAATGCAAACTGTGGTGATCGGCTATTATGTTTATCAGATCACCAAAAACACCCTGGCGTTAGGTTTATTAGGCTTATTTGAAGCTATCCCGGCCATTGGTATCGCCTTGTATGGCGGTTATGTAGCCGATAAATCGGAGAAGCGTAAAATGCTGCTGAATATATTTTCGGTTGTGTTTTTTTCCTCGCTGGTGATGATGCTGACGACCATGAAAAGCATGAGCGGCCACATTCACTCCCAATGGATTATACCGATTATCTACTTTATGGTATTCCTGAACGGTGTAGCCCGTGCTTTTTACGGGCCGGCTACCTTTGCTATATACGCGCATAGTATTCCGAAAGAAATATATCCTAACGGAAGCACCTGGAGCAGTTCCAGCTGGCAAATCGCATCTATTCTGGGGCCGGCTGCCGGTGGTTTGGTGTACGGCTTTTATGGTATCACTGCTACCTTTTACCTGATTATAGCTTTTGAATTAATTTCACTGGTACTGGTGTTTTTGTTACGCACTTATCCGGCTGTATTTATACCTAAAGAATCCATTTGGGTAAGTCTGAAAGAGGGTATTTCTTTTGTACTGAACAACCGGATGATGGTAGGTGCCATGAGTCTGGATTTATTCTCCGTGTTTTTTGGCGGCTTTGTAGCTTTGTTGCCGGTATTTGCCGATATACTGCATGTAGGTTCAGAAGGCTTGGGTATTATGCGGGCCGTGTCCTCCTTAGGCGCCGTGCTTACCATGCTGGTCATGACCCGCTTTTCGCCTATGGATCGGCCTTGGCGTAACCTGCTCATTGCAGTTGCAGGGTTTGGTATCTGCATCATTTGCTTCGGCTTGTCGCGCATCTTTTATCTGTCCCTGTTCTTTTTGTTTGCCGAAGGCGCGTTCGACAGCGTAAGTGTTATTATCCGCGGTACGCTGATGCAGCTGCTTACCCCCGAGCAAATGCGCGGACGTGTATCTGCTGTGAACTCCATGTTCATCGGCTCTTCTAATGAAATAGGCGACTTTGAATCTGGAACTGCGGCCCGGCTGCTGGGCACTGTTCCGGCTGTAATTTTTGGTGGTTGTATGACGCTGCTGGTGGTAACTATTACCTATTTTAAAACCAAAATGCTGATCCCCGCCCGGCTGGAAGATGTGCACAAGGCGGGCTTAGGCGAACCGAACAGCCAGAAAATATCTTGATTTAAAAATTTCAAAAGTTGGGTGGTAAGCGATTTTATCAGAATTGATAAGTTATTCCGTACCATCGTTCTGGTGAAAGCCGAATCTTCCGCTGCAGTTAAGCGGGCTTAAAAAGATTTCTGATCCGTCGAAATGACCGTTTTTTGAGTTGAAAATCAGTTATCTACCTTACGTACTTTTTTCCAAAACAGGTATATCAAAGCGCCTAAAACTGGTATCACGATGATAATTACCAGCCATACCACCCGGCTGATAACATTGAGCCAAGGGGTAAGGAACAGGTTAAACAAAGCAGCAAAGGCCAGCACCACCCAGGTAATTAAAAAAATGAGGCCAAATATGCCGCTAATGGCAGGCGTGATGAAATACATACTATGCCGGGTTTAATTGTTCATCTTTGCTATACCGCTCGCCTATTTGCTGGCGCCACATGGCGTAATACAGGCCTTTTTGCTGTAGTAGTTCCGCATGTTTGCCTGCTTCAATAATATTGCCTTTCTCGAGCACATAAATACGGTCGGCGTGCATAATGGTGCTCAAGCGATGCGCAATCAGTATGGTAATATGATCTTTCTTTACCGATACATCTTTAATCGTCTCGGTAATTTCTTCTTCAGTCAATGAATCAAGCGCCGAAGTAGCTTCATCAAACACCAAGATATCCGGCCGGCGCAGCAAAGCCCGGGCAATAGACAAACGCTGTTTTTCGCCACCTGATACTTTTACGCCGCCTTCACCAATCATGGTATCCAGCCCCTTGTCAGCCCGGGCCAGCAGGGTACGGCAGGCGGCCTGATGCAATACATTCATACATTCCTCGTCGGTCGCGTTTGGGCGCACAAACTTTAAATTTTCCCGTATGGTGCCGGAGAACAATTGCGTATCCTGAGTTACGAAGCCTATCTTTTCACGTAGCTGATCCAGGTCTATTTCTTCACCGGGTACGCTATTGTAACGAATCTCCCCTTCCAGTGGCTGGTATAAACCTACCAATAGCTTTACCAGCGTAGTTTTGCCCGAACCTGACGGTCCTACAAAGGCAATGGTTTCCCCGGTATAGGTGCTGAAGTTAACCTGGTTTAAGGCATTGCGGTTGGCGGTAAGATGTTTAAAGGTAACGTCATCAAAATCCAGTTGCTGTACCTTTTCAATCATTACCGGTTTGGCCGGTTTCGCTTCGATTGGGATATTTAAAATGCTATCAAAGTTGCCTAAAGAAACCTCCGCTTCGCGCCAGGTTTGTATGACATTGCCCAGTTCCTGCAAAGGGTTAAATAAATAAAACGAGTAGAACAGGAACTGAAAATAATTACCGGGTGTTAAGGTGTTTTTAAATATCAGTACCAGCAGCACCATCAGCATAGCGCTGCGCACCAAATTCACCACCGTGCCCTGCACAAAGCTCATGCTGCGCACATATTTTACCTTTTCCAGTTCAAGGTCCAATATTTTGTAAGTGGTCTTATTCAGGCGTTCAATCTCCTGTTTGGCCAAACCCAGGCTTTTAATCAGTTCAATGTTTCGCAGGGACTCAGTGGTTGAACCGGCAAGCGCTGTGGTTTCCCCTACGATACGGCGCTGTATGGCTTTAATACGTTTGCTCAATGCAGCGCTTACAAAACCAATAACGGGTATAGCTAAAAAGTAAACTAAAGTTACCCGGTAATCTATAGTTAATGAGTATACAGTAATAAATATCAGCCCGATAGAGCTGATAAACAGCACGTTGATAAAAGCGGTAATAAACTTTTCGCAATCCAGCCGTACCTTTTGCAGGATGCCCAAGGTTTCGCCGCTGCGCTGATCCTCAAAAACCTGAAAAGGCAGTTCGAGCGAATGCTTTAA
Source organism: uncultured Mucilaginibacter sp. (assembly GCA_964241945.1). Lineage (GTDB taxonomy): Bacteria > Bacteroidota > Bacteroidia > Sphingobacteriales > Sphingobacteriaceae > Mucilaginibacter. The sequence continues at coordinate 5,744 of CAXTCH010000007.1, read as the reverse complement.
ACCGTCGGCATACATGCGGGCACCTACTTTTTGTACGATGATATTGGTAAAATAATCCTGAAAGTTTTTAGCAATGCGCGATACCATAGCTGCACCTATTGCCAGGCCGATCAGGGTTAACGAACCGTACAACCGGTATTCGTACGTATAATTCGCATGGTTTTTAGGCACCATGTATTTATCGACAATCTTGCCGGTAATCATCGGGTCGAGCAGGGAAAAACCGATATTGAAAGCCGCGAGTACTAAAGCCAGTGCGACCAGCCCGCGGTGACGCGATAAGTAGGAGATAAGTAATTTCATAATAACAGTTACAAAAATAAAAAAGGGAATGGCCTAATCGGCTCATTCCCTTTAATTTGACATTCACTTGGCGTTTTACACCGTCATAATTTCTTTTTCTTTAGCATCAGACAGTTGATCAACCTTTATAATAAAGGTATCAGTCAGCTTCTGTACTTCGCCTTCGCCGGTTTTCATATCATCTTCTGATACGCCTTCCGACTTCAGTTTTTTGATTTTATCGTTGATATCCTTACGAATGTTACGCACCGCTACTTTACCGCTTTCGGCTTCGGCTTTCAGTTGCTTTACCAAATTGCGGCGGCGCTCCTCGGTCAACGGTGGTACATTGATGCGGATGATGGTACCGTCGTTCTGCGGATTTAAACCCAGGTTCGATTCTTTGATAGATTTTTCAATAGCCGCCAGCAATGATTTTTCCCAGGGCTGAACGATCAGCGTACGGGCATCAGGCGTGTTAACGCTGCCTACCTGGCTGATGGGCGTAGGCGTACCATAATAATCAACGGTCAGCCCGTCCAGCATGGCAGGATTGGCTTTACCGGCCCGTATCTTCGATAACTCAATATCGGTATGGTCAATAGCCTTCTGCATTAAGGCCTTAGCATCATTTAACTGTTTCTTAATGAGTTCGCTCATCGGTATTCTGATTTTTGCCAAAAATAATAAAAACTATCAGCTTTTTGCTACTCGATGTTTAAGGTTGCAGATACCTTAAAAATGTGCATTGATAAAATAAAAATTGATTTACAAGGTGACAGGTAAGTTTACGCATGGGGGTTAGGTTGGTTATTCGTTCTACATCAATTCATTACACAAACAGCAAAGCGATTTTATGACTGCCTGGTATATATAGAAACGAAATTTGTTACCATACGGATTTTTACAAACAAAAAAGGTCTGTTTAATTACTTAAACAGACCTCGAAGTCATTATTTGGGTAATTATTTTACTAATGTGCCAATATGTTCCCCTTCGGCAATGCGCTGGAAGTTGCCCTCTTTGTTCATGTCAAATACAATGATGGGAAGTTTGTTTTCCTGGCAAAGCGTAATAGCGGTCATGTCCATTACGTTTAAGCCTTTGTCGTATACTTCCTGAAAGCTGATTTCATCGTAACGGGTAGCGGTTGGATCTTTCTCCGGGTCGGCAGTATAGATACCATCTACGCGTGTGCCTTTGAGTACCACATCGGCTTTAATTTCAATGGCACGCAGTGAAGCAGCAGTATCAGTAGTAAAGTAAGGGTTACCGGTACCTGCACCAAAAATCACAATGCGGCCGTTCTCCAAGTGCGACATAGCCCGGCGGCGAATATAAGGTTCGCAAATTTGTTCCATTTTAATGGCCGACTGCAGGCGTGTATCCACACCGATACCTTCCAGTGCCGTTTGTAGCGCCATGCAGTTAATTACCGTGGCCAGCATACCCATATAATCGGCCTGCGCACGTTCCATACCCGATTTCTCGGCGCTCAGGCCCCTGAATATATTACCTCCGCCTACTACAACGGCAATTTCAATACCGGCATCCAGCACACGCTTAATATCGTGCGCATATTGCAGTACCCGGTTATTGTCAATACCATATTGCCGGTTGCCCAACAAAGCTTCGCCGCTAAGCTTTAGTAATATTCTTTTGTATTTCATTGTAAAAGTGATTGTATTAAAGTTTTGAGATGGTATCAGTTACTACCACCGGCTGCCCCATCAGGTAGGTGCCAAGCACTTCATAACCGGCACTAAAAATAATTAAATCCGCATCATATCCGGCAGCTATTCTGCCTTTATTTAATTTTCGGGCAAGTTGCGCAGGATACAGAGAAGCCATATTTACTGCTTCGGCCAGTTCAATGCCTGCATGGGCTACCCCGTTTTTCACCGCCTTTAGCATAGTTAAGCAAGAACCCGACAATGTGCCATCGGGCATCACATAACGGTCGCCTGTAAACCGGTGCTGGTAAGCACCCTCGGTTGCGGTGGTTACTGCATCGGTGATAAAAAATAGCTTATCGCCCAGTTCGCGCTTTGCTAACCGTATCATTGGGAAACTGACGTGCACACCATCGCCCACAATGCTGGTGAAAGGGCGCTCTTCAAAAATGGCGGGAATGATGCCGGGCTCGCGGTGGTGCATTTGCGGCATGGCATTAAAAAGATGGGTAATGGCCTGTATGGGCCGATTGATAAAACCCTTACCCTGCTCATAGGTAGCATCACTATGCCCTGATGAAAGAATGATGTGCCGGCTGTTGAGGTATTCAATCACCTCGCGGTCCTGCAATTCGGGAGCAATGGTCATCATACTGATTACACCATCGGCCATTTCAACCCAACGCTGCACTTCTTCAAGGGTAGCCTTTTTTATGTACTCAGCCGGATGTGCACCGCGGCGCTTCACATTTAAATAGGGGCCTTCAAGATGTAAACCCCAAAAGTTGCCGCGGCTTTGCGTGCGATAAGCTTTGGCGGCTGCTATACCCTGCTCGACAACAGCGTTACTGTTAGTAGCAATACAAGCGAAGAATCCGGTTGTTCCGCGGTTCAGCAAGTCATCTTCCATCTTCCGCAGGGCACTCACTTCGGGAATACCGCCGAAGAATTTACCGCCGCTGCCATATATCTGCAAATCAATTAAGCCCGGTGCTACATACGCGCCCTGCATATTTTTCCTGAACGCCTCGCCCGGTATCAGATGCTCATCTACTACGGCTGCAATGTGGCGGTCTTTGATAATGATGGCTTTACCGGCGGTAATGGTGCCGTCGGAAATGAGTTGCAGGTTATATAACGCACTGAACATAGGTTGACTACAAATATAAGTGCAAAAAAAATCCCCGCCTTTCGGGCGGGGATAAAAGATAATAAATTAAGATCCTAAAGCTACCCGCTTAAAGGAGGTAACTGTTAAGCCGCTTTGTATGCTGTTCAAAAACTGAGAGATATTTTTTGAAGAATCCTTCACAAATTCCTGGTTCAACAGGGTTGAATCTTTATAGAATTTGTTCAGCTTGCCTTGAGCGATTTTTTCAACCATTTCTTCGGGCTTGCCTTCGGCGCGGATTTGCTCTTTAGCAATGTCCAGCTCACGTTGGATGGTGGTTGCATCAACATCGCTTTTATCCAGCGCAACAGGGTTCATGGCAGCAATCTGCATGGCTACGTCTTTACCGGCAGCTTCTACATTATCGCCGTCGGCGCTTAAAGCAACCAACACGCCCAAGCGGAAGTTACCGTGGATGTAAGCAACAATCTTTTCGCCTTCTAAAACCACATATTTAGAAACATCAATTCTCTCGCCGATTTTACCGGTTTTGTCGGTAATCCAATCGCTGATTTTATGACGTTCAGTTTCAGTATCCAGCTCTAATGCTTTCAGTTCTTCCAGGTTAGCAGGTGCGTTTTCAACGGCAGCGTTTGCAATGGCATTACCAAAAGCAATAAACTCCGCGTTTTTAGCTACGAAATCGGTTTCGCAGTTCAGCTCGATAATCACACCGCGTTTGCCATCTTCAGAAGTGCGGGCAATTACCACACCTTCATTTGATTCGCGGTCCTGACGGCTGGCAGCCACTTTAGCACCTTTTTTTCTTAAATAGTCAATAGCTGCTTCAAAGTCGCCGTTGGTTTCGGTCAGCGCTTTCTTGCAATCCATCATACCTGCACCGGTTTGCTGGCGCAGTTTGTTTACGTCTGATGCAGAAATTTGTACTGTAGACATTTTTTTGTGAATTGTGAATTGTGAGTTGTGAATAGTTAAAACCTACACAACTAACCATCCAAGTTTAACTATACAAAGTTGGCAGTTTCCGTGTTTACCATAAATCTATCGCAAACAAGAAAACTGCCAATCAAATTAATTATTCTTAAGCTGCGCCCTGGCCTTCAGTGGCAGTAGTATCTACCGCATTTGAAGGAGCTTCGGTTTCAGCTGCATTTCTGCGACGACGGCCGCTTTCTGCAGGCGCTTCGCCACCATTATCAGCTTTCGCTTTTACGGCTGCTGCTTCTTTTTCAGCTTCGTCTTCCTTCTCGCGTTTACGCTCGTCCAAACCTTCCTGAATAGCCTGAATCATTAAACCAGTAATCAATGAGATTGATTTGGTTGCATCATCATTAGCCGGAATCGGGAAATCGATATTAGAAGGATCAGAGTTGGTATCTACCATTGCAAAGGTAGGAATGCTTAATTTTAAAGCCTCAGCTACGGCAATATGCTCCTTCTTTACGTCGATCAGGAATAAAGCGGCAGGTAAGCGGTTCAGGTCTGAAATACCACCTAACAGGTTTTCCAGTTTCACACGCTCACGCTGAATCATTAAACGCTCTTTCTTTGAAAGATTGGTATAAGTACCGTCTTTAGTCAGTTTATCGATGTTTGACATCTTTTTGATTGACTTGCGTACGGTAGCAAAGTTAGTTAACATACCACCTAACCAACGCTCGGTTACGAAAGGCATGTTTACCCCTTTTGCATAATCAGCCACAATATCTTTCGCCTGCTTTTTGGTAGCTACGAATAATACTTTACGACCTGATTTTACAATTTGCTTCATAGCAGCAGCTGCTTCTTCAACTTTTGCTAAGGTTTTATTTAAATCGATAATGTGGATACCGTTGCGCTCCATGAAAATGTACTGTGCCATTTTCGGATCCCATTTGCGGGTAAGGTGACCAAAGTGTACACCTGCATCCAGTAAATCCTGATATGTTGTTCTTGCCATTGTTGTGTCCTCCTTAAAAAATTAACGTTTACTGAACTGGAATCTTCTGCGTGCTTTGCGGCGTCCTGGTTTTTTACGCTCTACCATACGGTCATCGCGGGTCATTAAACCTTTGGCACGCAGGGCCGGTTTCTTTTCAGCATCAAGTTCAACAATAGCTTTAGCGATAGCTAAACGAACGGCCTCAGCCTGTCCTTTTACGCCACCACCGGCTACATTCACTGTAATATCAAATTTACCCTCTGAACCGGAAACCAGTAAAGATTGGGTAGCTACGTATTGCAGCGGTAATGTAGGAAAGTACTCTTTGTAATCTTTACCGTTAACGGTAAGGGCACCGTTGCCTTCGCTCAGGTAAATGCGGGCAACAGCGGTTTTTCTTCTGCCTGAAGTGTTAGTTGTTGGCATTGTGTTTTTCTCCTTTTAGAAAATTAATGGTTAAACGGTTTTAGGGTTTTGTGCAGCATGAGGATGCTCAGCACCTGCATAAACATACAGGTTACCATAAATTGCACGGCCCAAACGATTTTTAGGTAACATACCACGAACGGCTTTTTCAATTACGCGCTCAGGGAATTTAGCCATTAACTCCTTAGGAGAAATGAAACGCTGACCACCCGGATAACCAGTGTAAGAAACGTATTGCTTGTCGGCAAACTTGTTTCCGGTCAGTTTTACCTTGTCTGCATTGATAACAATTACATTATCACCGCAGTCT
>CAXTCH010000006.1:0-23921 GCA_964241945.1 uncultured Mucilaginibacter sp. | reverse complement strand
ATCCCGATGTCAAACTGTGCGGCAAAGGCAAAAAGCGCATCCGGCGCTACCGGCGGATGCATAATAAGCAGTTGCTCATTAAAGCCGGTTTGCGCACATAATTTTTGCAAGATGAGCTGATATTCGGCGCTGCAATTGCCCAGCAGGTGAAACTCAATAGGTGAATTGAGCTTTGCCAAAGCGGTAATTATATCTTCAATGCCCCGGTCAGCACCGATAGTTTGAGAAAACCAGAACAGCCGGAGCGGCGACCGGTGACCGGTATGAAAAGGCAATGATGTTTTCGGGAAAACGTTATCCACGGTAACCGGTTTTAGGTAAGCGTACATCTTTTGATAAGCACGGGCAATTAATGAACCGGCTGCTGTAAAATAGCTTACCTCGGGGAAATGTTTTTCTTCGATATATTTATTTAAACGGTAATGCAAATCTTGCTGGTGGGTATACTGCCCGGAATGCATGTCCTCAGCGTCATAACCAACTTTGGCATTATTGTGCCGGGCGGCCAGTACAGCCGCCGGCAATGCCCCCAAATTATGGGCGATGTACAAATCGCTTTTGTGGGCTTTGGCGATAGCCAGCGCTTCGGCGTGTGTGCGACTGATCGCGTTCTCTGCTATCCCTGCTTTTGCGCTGTATGTAAACAAGTACTGACAGCATTTTTGCCGCAGGCGGGTTTTGTAATAGGTTAACTTTTCCTGAAAAGGCGAGCCTCCACAGCGAATAAATGTTGCCGGACTGCGTTGCATCAACTCTGCATCAAAAGCTACAGCCCATGCCTGATAAAAGCAGTAAATAACGTTCACCTCATACCCCTGACCGGTTAACGCATCAACTTCCTTAACCAGGCGCGGATTGGTGGCGGGCTGGCCGGTGGTAATCAGTGTTACTTTTTTCAATGCTTACCGCTTATGGTTTGGTAAAGTTCGAGATATTGTTTTGCCAGCACTTTAGAGCTGAATTTGGTCTCCGCAATATTCCTGCATGTTTTTCTGCTGATTTGCGATACCCGGCCAACTGCCTGTATCATTTCTTCAGCGGTTTCGCACACAAAGCCGTTTATGTCATGCTCCACTACTTCGGGCACCGCACCACGGTTAAAGCCGACTATCGGTGTACCGCAGGCCAGCGCTTCCGTCATGACAATGCCGAAAGGTTCGTCCCAGGTCACAGGCATCAGGAACGCCAGCGCATGGCGCAGCAAGGTGTTCTTTTGTAAATTATCTACCGGCCCTACATAAGTAATCTGCTCATTGTCGATATAAGGTTTTACCTGCTCTTCAAAATATTGCTGATGAACGGCTTCATTAGGTATATTCCCGGCAATAATTAAATTTTTGCCGGTCGCTTTAGCAACCTTGATGGCTATGTCGGTTCCCTTTTCTACCTGTATCCGGCCCAGAAAAATCAACGGGGCATTTTTTTGCAGATGATCATTGAACTGGTATTCGGTAGTATCAATGCCGTTGTAAATCGTGGTGCTTTGGCAGCAAGCGGCAATCTGACGTTCAATATACCGGCTGCAGGCGGTAAAATATAAACTGTTTTTGGGCGCAATTTTTACCGCCTTTTTTATTTGCGACAAGGTAGGCGGCAACTGGTACGAAACCACCTTCGGAATTTTAGTAAGCATCAGCAACCCGATATTGCTCATGCGCCCAAACGTATGCACTACATCAAATCCCTGAAAAGCGATTTGTGCGGTAAGCAGATTAATTTTCAGCATATCACTGACGCCGTAAGGTAATGACTCGCGATACGGAATCAGTTTGCAATTCGCGGTAGAGCCGGGGTGAGCAAAGAGTACCACCTCGTGCTGCGGCAGGAGTTCCTTAATCAGCATATCCACAATACGCTCGATGCCGCCATACTGCCTGGGCGGAACCGGAATAAGCGGATTGACAATGATGGCTATCTTCAATGCTACAAGTATTGCGGAACTATGATACGATCTGTTTTATTCTTTTAGCGGCTTTCCAGCCCAGGCATTTGCTGAGTATCCGGGTATATCCTCCTGAAGGAAAAGGAGCGTTTGCTCCACCCAGTTCTTTTACCTGCTGCTCTGCCTTCTCTATGATAGTCGAATGTTCGGGGTAAAGGCTGTAAATCAGATACTGAAAATTATTTGCCGCAATTTTCCTGATTCTTTCGCTGTTTTCAAAATTTAACAAATGCTCATTACCCCATTTGATGGAATGATAAGCCGACAAAGCGCCTTTTGCGGATTTGAGCCCCGATAACGAACCGGCCACGCCGCTGCGGTAATACAGGGTGGCCTCAGGCGTAAACCGTACCTCCCGGGCATGCAACAGCACGCGTATAAAAAACTCAAAATCGTTAATCAGCGACAGTTCCTCGTTCCACAAGCCGGAGCGCTCCAGCACTGGCCGGGGAATGAGCCACAGGGCGCATTGCAGCATAGCCTGCTTGTTAGTCATATCCTTAACCAGCCACTCCACAGGTTCCAGGTCCTGCTGAATGATAGCGCCATCCAACCGGAAGGTGGACAAGTCATTCCGGTAAAAGCGACCCCAGCTTGCAGTTGCAATAACATCGGTTCTGCCTTCGATACGCTCTACCTGATTGCGGATGAAGTCTTGTGAAATGATATCATCCGCATCTAAAAACTTAATTAATTCGCCTTTGGAGCGGGCGTATGCCTTGTTAACTGCTGCACACTGGCCGGCATTCGGCTGGTGATAAACGCGGATGCGGGTATCAGTAAACGTGTTCAGCACCTCAGCCGTGTTATCGGTAGAGCCGTCGTTCACGATAATCAATTCCCAATGCGGGTAAGACTGCCGGATAACGGACTCAACCGCCTGTGCCACATACTTGCCTGCGTTATAGGCAGGCATGCAAACAGAAACTAAGGGAGCAGCGCTTTCCATTCGGTATGCAAGTACGGCAATTTAGCTTTAAAAATATAATGTCTTACTGCCTGTTGGGCATTGGTTTGTATATCAGCATCATAGTATATGGTATACAGCGCTTCCGCCAGCGCTGTGGCGTTTTGCCGGTAAAGCATATAGCTCATCAGCGTTTGCTCCACGCGGGCCGGGCCCTGCGGCAAATAGCGGTCTATCATCAGCTGTGCTTTTTGCTCCAGGTCGGCATAATCAACACGGTCATTATCATAGGCTACAATGCCGCCGTTCAGGTGGTTTACACAGGATATGCCATATTTTTCTTGTAAAGCCGATTCCTGGTCTACGTAGTATGATTCCGGCATGGATTCTTTCATGTAAACGGCGGCTTTGTTTTGGTAGGCTTCTACCAGCTCACCGGGATAATTGAGAAATAACATATCACTGTCCAAATGCATCGACCAGCCCGGTGTGCAATGAATATCAATTATCCGTTTAAAAAATGGATGCCAGTTGCGCAAAAAGTGCAAGGCCGGAAAGTGGTCTTGGGGTAGTTTTTGCTGCAGTTGCTGCTCCACTTCTTCGGGATAAATAAGGATGACATTTTTTAAAACGGTTTTCAAAACAGCAGCATGCCGGGCGGTAAGTGTACCGTCGGAATAAATTTTAATTTTTACCCGTCCCTGTAATGCCCGTGCCAGCGAGCAAGCACAAAAAATGGTTTGATGCCAGTATTTTTTGCCGGTCAGATAACTGCATTCCAACAATACATCGGCGGTTAAAGTGATGGGCCTGAGCCGGGCAGCGGCTTTTTTCATGGCGCGCTCGCCGCGTGCCATGTGCAGGTATCCGGCCAAACCGAAATGCGTAAGGTTATACCTGAGCGGCAGGGTAGGCTTAAACAGATATTTATAAAGGAGTTGCCCGGCCGTCATGTTAATCAATTATCTTTTTCCAGGCTTCGCGGAAGTAAAGTTTTTTTGATACATCTACATAATGGTGCAATACATCGTGCTGCGGGTGGAAACTATTTGGGTTCACCCGGTAAGTGCCGGCATCCAATATGGTGCCCGGCCGGTGGCCGATCAGCATCGCGCTCAATGCCTGTTCCAGATAATAGGTAGTACCTTCCTGTGCCTCCAGTTGCTGTACCCAATATTCTATTTGAGCCCAATTAATGGCCGAACTTTGCAAGCCGATGATACCCACATTCAGCAATTCGGGTACCGGGCTGCCGCAAAGGCTTTCCATGAGCGGATGCGAATAGCCATAGCTTTCCACGCAATCTATCATGTGAATGGGCTGTTTAGGATTGTCCAGCCAGGTCAGCAATTTATGCGGGGTGTTCCAGAACAGCATGTCCGAGTCCAGTACCAGTTTCCAGTCGTTGCCCGGCAGGGTATGGATATCCGTCAGCTTTTTTAAGTGTGGATAGAGGCTTCGCCGGTAGTGCAAGTGCGGAAAGGTCTTTTCAGGTAAACGCAGCGCTAAGTTTTGATTGATGGTATGATTGGTAACAATTTCCGCCTGAGGTAATTGCTTTTGAATGCGGGTGATGAGGGTTTGATCAAAGCTGCCGTCATCCACCAATATAAACCGGAAGGGCGTTTCACTTACTTTCACCAGCGACTGGATGCAAAACAGCGTTTGATACAGGTACTTTTTTCCTGTCAGAAAATAAAGTGGAAAGCCGTCCGGGTGCGAAACCACAGCGGGCAGCTCAAAAGATTTCATTTCCATCAGTTTCTTGCTGCGCTGCATTTGCTGATAGGCAAGATAGCCGCCAAACCGCTTAAACTTCTTCAGCTCCGATCTGGGGTTTCTGTACAATAAATTGATAAGTTGCTGAATCAAGCGATTACTAAATGGCTTCGGCCTTTACTAATGTTAATTTATAGTCAGACCGGAAATAGCGGTCGAGTTTCTTTCTCAGGTGAATAGCCGGTTGCTCTATCCATAGGCAGCTGAGTAAACCCATCCCTGCGGAAAGGAGCAGGGAAAGCCCGATATAAATTACCGGGTTCAGCCGGTTGCCGAACAACTGAAACAGTACCTGCTGTATCGGAAAGCTGTAAATATAGATGCCGTAAGAAATATCATATTTTAAACGGAACTCAAACAGACGGAAGGCATTGATTAAAACAATAGCGATCAGCAGCGGCGACAGCAAGTGAAAGCCGCCAAACTTAATGAGCATCAGGGCAAATAGTGCCGAAAATGCGGTGCCTCTGACATCCGGCCGGAGTTTATCGCCGAATACATATAATAAAGTGCCTGCCAGATAAGAAGCATACAGCTTAAATGCAGGAGATAAGATTAGCAATGAAGGACCGTAACTTTTGGAAAAATTAAAATGGATGGCAAAGTAAGCAGAAACAGCGCCGAACAACAACAGATACAAGAAACGATTATGATCAAACAACCCGAACAGGCCGGCTGCAACAGTAAACAGGTAGCAGGCAGCCTCGGGCGCCAGGCTCCATAAGCTGCCGTTAAGCGAACCCTGATAAGCGGCTGAAGATAAAGTATCTTTAATAGTCCATTGCTTTATACTCAGCAAACAGTTTTGATAAATATAGCTGACCGAACTGTTATCGCCCGTGAAATTAAAGCTGTGTAAAGTGTGCCCCTGCAGACAGAACAGCAATGGGGCGAACACAAAGCCGGTCATCAGCAGGCATACCCAAAAACCCGGAAGAAGGCGTAATGCCCTATGCACAGCAAATTGAAATATAAGATTGGTACGTTTGAAACTGGCGGTAATCAAATATCCGCTGAGGGCAAAAAAGCCCATTACACCAAATTCGCCCAGGTTGGTTTGCCCTTTGGATAATATAGCAAGCGGGTCCTGCAGTGGGTAGCCGCCTACCAGGCAACCATGAGTAATTACCACGCAGGCGGCCAGCAGCAGTCGTAATACATCAAAAGCGTTCTTCTTATCAACCATGCGGGCAGGTGTACGAAAATTACTTACGGGTTGTTTGCACCAGACCGTTTAACAATCCGCAGGCGCCTTGCCATTTAATGTAGTTTACCGGGCCTTTCCAGGCACGGGCGCTAAACCAGGCCTTCAATTTTCGCAAGGGCAGTGTCCGGCGCGGAATTTTCGCCCAGGGATTAATGCCATGTTGTTCCAGTAACTGCACCCACGATTTACCTGAATGATTATTTAAACGTGCCAGATAAGCCGTTTGCATGCGCCCGGCCGGGATGATGTGCTGCAAACTAAGCGCCGGCAAATAAGCTACCTGCCAGCCCGCCTTTAATATTTCCAGCACCATATCGTTATCGCCCCCCGAAGTCAACGAGTTATGGGTGCGGTCGGTGATGGAATTTTTATGAGATTGGATTTTGCTGATGTAAGAAGCCAAAGCCTCTCGACGGATCACCATTCCTGCACCGATAGGTGCACATGTGGGATAGGTTTGCGCCCAAGCCGCGGTTTGTATGGTGTCTCCTAAGTCGCGCAGCGCCAGGCTGCCATAAAATTCAGGAAGCCAGTCGGGCGGTGCGGTTTCAAACAAGGGCACGGATTTGCCCCCGAAAGCGCCAACTTTTGGCTGCTGCTGCGCAAATGTAACGGCGGTTGCCAGGTAATCAGCGGCCAGGATGTTGTCGTCATCTACCATCACTATCAATTGCCCCAAAGCCTCTGAAAAGCCATTGATACGGGCATAAGTCAGGCCTTGCTTCGGCTCGGTAACTATTTTAGCATTCGGGTGCCAGCTTAGATCGACGTTCGCCGCGAAGCCGTTGGTAGAGCCATTGTCAACAATAATCAGTTCCCAGGCACCGATAGGCAACGACTGCCGCTGCAGAGCGCCTAACGTTTGCTGAAGCCGCCCGACATCAGGATTGTAAGTAGGAAGGATAACCGACAGCAGATCAGACATTTTCTAACACATCAACGGGTAAGGGAGCGCTTGCACGCTGCAGTTGACTTAATACAGCAGCTTTTACATCGGCTACGCTAATTAAAGTCATGCATTGCTTGTTAAAAGCGCAGGTATTATGTAGCCAGCACGGAGAACAGGGAACCGGACTATAAAGGTTGTGAAAGCAGTTGTAACCCGACTGTTCCGGTTTTTCACGACCGCCATAGATGATAACCGAGGGGCAGTCTACCGCCCGGGCCAGATGCATCATAAAGCCCACGTGTGAAACCATCAATGCGGAATTTTTTAAAATAGCAGCGCTTTCGCGTAAGCTGGTTTTTCCCCGTAAATCAATTACATGAGTGAGGGGCGTGTCGTTTTCAGAACCTAACTGAATGATGGTATAATCTTCACTCAATTCATCAACTAATTGCTGATAGCGTTCGGTGATCCATTCTTTATTACGCATGGGCACCCTTGCCGCAACGCTGGAGGTAAAAATTACCAATTGGCGGTCTGCATAGCGGCCTTGTTTTTCTTCGGCTTTATCTAAAAAAAACAGCGGTTTGTTATCTATCGTGCCTGTAAGCCCCACGCCATCCGCCATCTTTAAAATGATGTGTTTTTCAGGGATGCGGTCCCGGTCGGTACCGGGTTCCGTTACCGTATACATCGGGTGCCTCATTGTAATCCCTAATGCCTTCAGCAAAAGGGAAGAGAACACCGTATGGAAAGGCACCACCAGTTTGATGTAGGGATTGTTGGTAAACAAATCTTGATGGTTGCACTTAATCCAGATGTTTTTATGACCGCGATCATACAGTTCTTTAGCCAGTGTAGTCAGCAGCAGGTTATCGCCCAGCGAATCGCCGAAATACAGGATGTAAGAGGGGATGCCATGCTTATACATCAGTTGTATCACGGGCCAGGTGTATCTTACAAAGCTTAAAGGATTTAAGCGCATGGTGATTTGCTGAAAAATATTTTTCACTTGTAAGCTGCGGGCTACCGGTGACTGCTTTCCGGGTTCATTTGAATCTGCGCTGTGAGTACGCTATCCGTCTTTTTTACCCAGATATTCATGCCGGTTGGGTTCCAGTGGGCATCACTCAGGTAAAACAAGTTTTGCCTGCTGCTTTTATACGCACCGTAAAGCGACACCACCGGTAGCTGGGTTTGCTGTTCCACCCGTTGCAGCAGGTGATTGTAGGTAAGCCGCCGGCTATCATATACAGATACCGCATTGGGAACAATGGATAATATCACCCCTTTAAAACCAATAGACTGATAATATTTTTTTGCCTCTGCTAAGTTGGTAACCGTAAGGTTCACCTCTTGATCGCTTTCGGGCCTGAATGCCGACTGGCGGCTGGACGTATCTACCGTGATGTTGAGAAACAACCGCTTTTTGTCGGTGCTTACGGCCACTTCCGGTGCAAGCCATCCGGTGAGGGCATAGTTAAGCGAAGCTTTTGCTTCTTTAAGCGGTGTAACCGCTTTGTCGTCAAACAGCAGGAGTTCGATGTTCCGGCTTAAATCTTTGTTGAATATTATTTTACCCAATCTTTCCATATATGACGGCGCAACGGCAGCAGGTACCGGTCGCGCTGCGGTGCTAAAACTCGTCTTCGTTTTAATTTCCTGTGCATTCCATAGCGCTTCTGTACCCTTGGCGAAGCTGTACATACTCAGGTTACGTTCTGCAAATTCCAGCAACAAGTAGTTTTGCTTCGCACTGTCGAGCTGAATAGGGCCATAAGGAAACCGGCGGTCAAGAAACACTACGTTATCAAAACCTGAAAAGGCCCCGGTCAGCATTTTGTCTGCCAAAAAGCTATCGCCTATGATGTACAATACCCGGTTGGTATGCGGTTTTTGCGTTGTTGGATACCGGGTAAAGGGCTCCAGCGGATGTTTGTATTGCGGCAGGTAACACAGGCCGTATAAATCGCCGTAACGCCACCGGTCCGACCGTACGAACAGGCGCTGGTAAAGTGTTGGCGGAACGGCCGGCTGCGGGTTAAGATGTGCAAAATAGCGGTCCTGCTTAATGCGGTTAATGAACGATTGGTTCATGGCCGTCAGTAAGAGAATTACGCTGACTATTAAAACGAGCATTTGAACCGGTTTGCGCATTAGAACTGAAAATAAATAAACTGTGCTTCGTTAAATATACCCAGAAAATAACAGGCCACGGCCAACAGCAGCGTAGCGGTCACTTTTTTACGCGTAGAGGCCTGAGCAAAACGCTGCAGATACTTTTCGCCGGTTAGCAGCAAAAGGATGATAGCCGTGCAAAACATAATCCCTTTAACGGGCATAATCAAACCGGCCGAATAAGTGAAATTATTACCCGACAGTATTTTGCTGATAATATAAGCCGCATCCTTCAAATTCTCGGCCCTGAAAAATATCCAGGCCAGACAAATCAGGTTAAAGGTGATGAGCCATTTAAAAAAAGTAAATCCTTTAACCGAAAAATTCAGTTTCTTAAATAAATTATAACCAATGAGCAGGCATCCGTGTATGAGGCCCCAAACAAGGTATTTCCAGTTGGCGCCATGCCATAGCCCGCTGATCATAAATACAATGAGCAGGTTTACGCAGGTGAGCGCCAGGCTCACGCGGTTGCCGCCCAGCGGAATGTACACATAATCTTTAAACCAGGTGGACAGCGAAATATGCCAGCGTTTCCAAAACTCCGCAATATTGCGTGAGAGGTAGGGCAGATTAAAATTCCGCATTAATTGAATGCCCAATACCAGGGCGGTACCAATGGCGATATCCGAATACCCGCTGAAATCGCAATAAATTTGAAACGCAAAAAAATAGGTGGCAATCAACAACTCTAATGATGAATGGCCGTGAGGGTTGGTAAAAATTGGGTCTACATACAAACCCAGCCTGTCGGCGATGACCACTTTTTTAAAAAAGCCCAAGGCCATTAAAAATAAGCCGGTCATGAAAGTTTGCCGGTTAAATTTCTTTTCGCTGTGCAGTTGCGGCAGCATTTGCTGCGGCCGCTCAATAGGGCCGGCTACCATTTGCGGATAAAAAAGAACGTACAAAGCGTACAGGCCCAAATGCCGCTCGGCCTTCTGGTTGCCGCGATACACCTCAATGGTATAGCTCATGGCCTGGAAGGTATGAAATGAAAGGCCTATCGGCAATATCATATTTAATAAGGCCACCTGCGGACCTTTTACGGAAGCCGAAAGAAAGTTGAAATTTTCGGCTAAAAAGTTGAAGTACTTGTAAAAGGCGAGTACCCCGATATTGGCAGCCAGGCTGGCGTACAGAAAAAGGCGGCGCTGCCGTCCCTGCGCTTTTTCAATGAGGATGCCGGCTATATAATCAACTACTATGGTAAAAAGGATAATTAATATGTACTCGGGTTTAAAGTACATATAGAAATAACTGCTGGCCATCAGTAACCAAACCCAGCGCAGCTTTGGCGTAATCAAATAATAGGCACTTGTTACGATGCAAAAAAATACCAGGAACAGCAGGGAGTTAAACAGCACGTAATCTTTTTATTAAGGTTGAAAAAATCCGTAAGGGTAATTGCTTGTCGCAGGCAAGGCCCATCCTCAACACCTGCAGGTTTGGCCTTGCCAGAAAGGTTTTTACAGGCGGGTTCCAGATGGCATAAATTTCTTTAAATCTTCTTTTTTTGATGTGCTGGTCGGCCTTGGGCTTGACCAGCGTTTTAAATTTCAGTATAGCCCCGTAAAGCTCGCGGGCAATGGCCAGCCGTGCGTTCACATTTGCCCTGGTGGTATTGGCGTGATAGCGAAAATAGTTAAGCGGTTTATGGCAATAATACACACTGGAAACCTGCAATATGGAGAACCACATCCACCAATCGCCTGTAAACCTGAGATCTTCCATCGATTTAATAAATGGAGAATTTAAATAGGCTTCTTTTTTGAAAATAGCAGAACTGGCATTTGTTATAATACAGATGAGGTGATTGTAAGCTGCGTTTAAGGTTTCGCCCGAAGCGGTGAAATCTTTTTGCCAGAGGTTGACTGCCAGATACTCCATCCACCGGCTCCATAGGCCTAAATTTTCACTACGCTCGTTTACTTCATTTGAATCGGTGTACACCAAATCAATTTCCGGGTAGTCTGTTAGTTTACTGATGCAGGTTTCGGCAAATTCCGGTTTTGCATAGTCATCGCTCTCAGCAATCCAGATGTATTTTCCCCTTGCCAGGCTGATGCCTTTGTTCCATTGTTTAAACGGGCTGCCGCTATTGGAGCCATTATACACGATTTGACTTACTGCCGGATGATTCCGGTATTCCTCTATGATCTCACGGCTGTTATCGGTTGAACAATCGTCCAGAATAATGAGTTCCATGTCCCCGAAAGTTTGGCTCAATACCGATTCGATTCGCTGCCTTAAATAGGGAGCATGGTTATAGTTGGGAATAATTACTGAAAGCATAACCTCTTTCATTTCAGGCGGGCAATTTTTTTCAGGGTTTTGGCAAAATATTTTACCGAGGTTCTTAAGTAATTGCGCTGGTCGTTGTCATAAAAGCTGCGGTATTTTATACCATCCCTGATGTGTTCAAACAGCGCCTGCTTATGCTTTAGCAGGATATAATTTTGGTTGGCCTCCAGTTTGGCGGCATTGGTACCCGCTATCATTGAGCCGGTATGGATGCGGTAGCCAAAAAGCTCTTCCTCTATAAATTTAAAGTGAAAGCCCTTCAGATAACTGCTGACCCAAAATTCCCAATCTTCGTTGCCCTGAAAAGGCATCTGCTCATCATAGCCGCCCACCTGCTCCCAAACCGTTCTGCGGTATACGGCACAAGCATCAATATAATTCATGCGCAGCAATTCATCAAACTGAAGGTGATAGGTGGTAAATTTTCGTTCGGGTATATCTTCGCCAAAAAAGAAAGGCTTTGAATACACAATATCATCTGCGGAATGGTCCAGCAAGTTGGCCGCCATTTGAATGAAGTCGGCGGTTACTTTGTTATCCGCATCCAGTGGTAATATATATTGGCCGGCTGAGGCTTTAATGCCCTGGTTTCTTGCATAGCCCAATCCGCCATTGGGATGTGAAATGACCCTGATTCCCTGTTGCCGGTACATTTCCAGCACTTGCAAAGTATCCGGGTTGGTCGACCCGTCATCCACAATAATAATTTCAACATCTTTGCAGGTCGAATTGAGTACACTGCCAACGCTGTCGTTTAAATAGTGGCCATCATTATAGCAGGGAATGATTACAGATACTTTTACCAACGACTTATAATTTCTGAGCTACCACCACGTAGTTTAGGGTATTTGAATGGTCGATAAATTTATTATCCAAATACAAAAACAGCCGGTTGATGGATTTTACACCACCCAGCATTTTGAACAGCCCCCGGATGAACTTGCCTTTCAGCCCGCTGATGCCGTAAATCTGCGGAAATATAGCATGCACCAGCGCCTGGCCTGCCACCGACCATTTGCCGCCGTTGGCATTAATGGCTACCACGCTGAAGCCGGCCTTTTCCAACACATAAGTAAAGCCATATTTGGTAAACCTGAAAAAATCATAAGGTTCCTCATGCAGGGGCCAGTACAGCGGGCCGCTTACAATAAAATAGCCATTTTTTTTGAGCGCCCGGAAGGCTTCATTAACCAGTCCCTGATGATCCTCCACGTGTTCAATGGTTTGGGTGGAGATAACAGTATCGAACGATTGATCGGGTACGGGGATCTGGTTGGCAGGGCACAGAATGTCAACACGGTTATCGCTGGACTGGATGATATCGCAGCCCGTATAGGCGGTTATTTTAGGCTCCAGCAGGGCAGCATAGGGTTTGTTACCGCAGCCAATATCAAGCAGCTTTCCGGTGGCAAACTGGCTAAATGCTTTAAATAATTCCTGATGATAGGATTGATAATGCAGGTAATAATGGTGCTCGGTGCCAACCTGATAGGTGTTTAAGCGTTCTAAATTTGTTTCTCGCATTAATTGTACAGCGTTATCGTTGGGCCATTAAACGAATTTCAGGAGCTTATAAATTTTCAACCTTAACCTGTGCAAAAACGTAATCCGTTTCCATTCGGGGACCGGGCCATGCCCTTCGGCCGACCACATTTTTGCCTGGTCGGCATCCCACTTGGCTTTCATCTTCGGGTCAAACGTTTTTGCATCTCCGTGTACGTGTGCTACCGCCAAAGGTTGCCTGATGCGGGTACGTTTATGCCCTTTTACCAACCGTAGCCATAATTCATAATCCATGGCACAGTGCATTTCCTCCCAAATCGGTTCATGAATACCTGCTTTCCAGAAGCAGGCGGGCTGCATCAGCGTAGGAATTTTAATAAAATAGTCGTGCAAGGGCGGCACTTTAATGAGTTCCTGTTGGTTATCCGCAATGTTTAAATTGTAGGAGTAGCCGTAAACAAACTCCGTTTGTTGGGTCACAAAGGTGCGGATCACTTTCTCAAAAACACCTTCCAGGTAAAAGTCATCACTGTTGATCCAGGCGTAATAGTCGCCGCCGGCCAGGCTGAACCCTAAGTTAATGGCGTGCGACTGGCCGTTATCCTTCTCACATTGCCAATAACTAATCCAGGGTGAGTATCGTTCGAGGATGGCTCTGGTGCTGTCGTTGCTGCCGCCATCAATTACAATATATTCCAGATTGGGGTAGTTCTGCAACAGAATGCTGCGGATGGTCTGCTCAATAAACTGTCCCTGGGTATAAGACGGGGTTACGATGGTCAGTTTAGGCCACCTGATACTTTTATCGTACACTGCCGGGTTGGTTTGCGTATCCCAGGGCCAGCCGGTTTTTCCGGCAGGAGGCGGCGGTAATTGCTGTAGCAAGCCTTCTGCAGCAGCAGGAACAGCAGGTAAAGGATGGGCAATTCCCATCTTTTTAAAAGCGCTCAGATAAGCATTCAAATCAGGCAGATTCATGGGTGCTGTAAATACTTTCTTAAGGTAACGCTATCCGTTCGTTTCATCAATCCGGGATAAAATAATTTTAACAGGAAGCGGCTGTAACGGGCTAAGCGGCGATTTTTACCATAGGCGGAGAGTAGCTTTAGCCCCATGCCGTGCTTGCTGATATAATGGTCTATAAAGTTAAATTTTTCGGGGTTCAGCTGCCTTTCTACCTTAAGCAGTTCACTAAAGCGCTTCGGATTTTCTGAATCGGTTTTCTGGTCATCATGCAGCCGGTAGACAGAGAAATATTGAGCGGACGGCACAAATTTTACACCGCCCGAATTGGCGCGCGCATACCATTCCCAGTCAAATGCATAATGTAAATCTTCTTTTAAAGGGCCGGTTTGTTCCCAGGCTTTCCTGGTCCAGAAACTGCTGGGCTGGGTAATGAAGTCGCCGTGGTTAATATCCCATGGCTGCATCGGGTTGAAATGACTCCCATGTGTTTGGTTTTTGGCTTCATTCAGATGGATGCAGTTGCCATATAGCAGCTCGGCCTGGTTAGTATTTAGTGCGTTGTTTACCGACAGAAGCGTACCCGGCAAATAGTAGTCGTCCGAATTGAGCCAGCATAAAATATCGCCTGTTGCGCGTTCAAAGCCTTTGTTAATGGCATTGCTTTGACCTTTATCCGGCTCACTTACCCAATAAGAAATGTACTGCTCATATTTTTTGATGATGCTTACCGTTTCATCGCTGCTGCCGCCATCCATAATGATGTACTCGAGGTTGGGATATTGCTGCCCGATTACTGAAAGAATAGTTTGCTCAATAAATTTACCCTGGTTGTAGGAAGGCGTAATTACGGAGATTTTGGCGTACTGCATCAGTGAATCAATCTGTGAAACAGAGTTTTTATTTTTTTTTTCAGTTTACTTTTCAGGGTGTTGGATTCATAATAAGCTTTGATGGCTTTCCAATCGTCGCCATCCGGCATTCCGTTAGCATTGTACCGCTCCCCGATAAACCGGTAACCGGCACGTTTGACCGGAAAGGGCAACCCTCCAAAAAATTCATCATGCAGGGTTACCGAATTTTTAAGCCTATCATAAATCTCGTTTAAAAAAAACTGGTCGCTGCCATATTTTAAGGTTTTGCCTGATATATAATTGCTGATCATTGCAGTGATGGGAACACTGCCGCCTTTTATTCCCCACATGCCCCCGAGGATATGATAGTTTTGATTATCGATAGCATGCTGATGATAGGGGTGATCCCGCATAACGTGCAGGGTGTTGCCGCTGTTAATCCATTCATCCACTGCCGCCTTTTCTCTTACTGAAAGCCGGGAATCACTGTCTCTGAATATTGCATACTCGCAATCATTCAGGTCTGCTGCGAAAAACCTCCAGAACATACCATAGATATTGCCATCCATTTGCACCGTCATTGCACCTGCAGATTTTATGGCTTCCATTACGGGTGAAGGTACGGTGTCGTCATGGTAAACAATTACCTGCCAGCCGGGGCAAATTTGCTTTGCCTGGCGAATATTTTCCTTCATGCCCTCCATATAGATAGGCTGGTTTCCCCAAAGGCTGTAGGAGATGTATTTTCTTTTTACAACGGTCAAGCTACTTATTTAGGGACAGGCAATTTTCGTTTGGCAATTAACAGAGCAGGGATCGAGGAGCTGGTAACAAGCAATATTCTGAACAGCAACCTGACGCATCCTGTTATTTCTGAGAACTTGAGCCGACTCAGATTCTTTATCATAAGCCGTGCGGCCGAAAGCAAACTTTTTTTCACTGCAAGCCGCCCGGACGGCATTAATTTTTCAGCCTTGTAATTTTTTTCCTGTACATAGGCTACCGCTATCTGCATAGCAAGCCGCTTGGATGACATATTGCTGTCGTGCTGGCGATACTTAAACAAGCGTTCGCTTAGGCCATAAAAGCGGGCATTTACATGGCAGGCCCGCAGCCAGTAGTCCCAGTCCTCACAACCCCGAGCCAAGGGATGTGTATCCTGCATCCCTATTTTACCAGCAAGCGCCCTGCGGATGCAGGCCGAAACCACGGGTATGTAATTATGCGTAATCAACGTCGTATACAACTGCTCTCCGGTAAAATAACCTGTTGCGGTATCATAAGGCTTTACTACCGGCTCCTCATTGCGCCAATAAAATCCGTTGCTGAATATGATATCAGCTTCCGTGCTGTTGATAGCCCGGGTTTGCCGTTGTAATTTATCGGGTAGCCATACATCATCCGAATCCAAAAAGGCAATCCACTCGCCTTGAGCGCGGCTGATGCCGGCATTCCGGGCGTAACCCAGACCCATATTATTCTGGTAGTAATACGTAATCCGGTCATCGGTAGCCTGAAAGTTCTTAACCGTTACCGCCGTTGAATCCGTCGAGCCGTCATCAATTACAATAAGTTCCCAGTATCTATAGGTTTGTGACTGAGCAGATAAAATCGCTTCTTCAATATACCGTGCTGCGTTAAATGCCGGCATGATAATACTGATCAGCGGTTCACTGTTCATATTTTTATCCAATCCGCAGGAATTATGGAGGCGGCCTTGTTGTTAAGCTCCGGTTGCGCAAACCACTGTTTAGGTGCAATTACCACTTTACCGGGGTTGGTGCTTAGCCAGGCGCCCCACCAGCTAAAACTGCTGTTGGCAATTATATGGTGCCTGCACCTGCTCATCAGCGCCATGTCCTGCCATGCGGCGCTGCAGGAGGTGACAAACTTTACCCTATGGCTTTCAAGGGGTAAGTGTTCCCGGCACCAGTTGATATCGTCAGAGAATATAAAATATTCTGCTTCGTGTGTTTTTTCGGCAATAGTGTTTATAGCTTTTTGGTAATAGGCTACCGGCAAAACGCCGTGGTAGGCCATTACCGCGGGTTTTAAATAGTCGCCCCGGCGCACGTGAATACTGACGGGATTTTTTGACTGTTCAATGCTTTGCTCCCAATCGGCAGCAGCGCCGGTTAAGGGCGGAAATGTAAACTCGCGCAAAAGGCTATTGCGGACCGGCTTAAAGTAATTTTCGCTCTGAAAATATCCGTCAAAATACAAATTGAAATTATTTGAAAACGTATCAGGGTCGGCGCTATCGGTAACTACCTTTAAACGGGGCAGCAATGCCTTTTTCATGAGCCGGTAAACCGGATGCTTGTTATCCCGGCTGATTATCCGGGATAACACAGCGCCTATAAACTTAGTTTTGATGTGCTGAAAGACAGCCAGTTCAAAAGTACGGGCGGTAAATTGCGCATCGGAAGCAGAATTGGCATCAAGAAACGACAAATCGAGATAAACCGCTTTATTGCCGGCAACGGCACGGGCCGCTGCATACTGAAACATTTGATTGCCTAAACCGCCCTGTAGCTTAGCAATAACCATTTAAGCCTTTTTTCTAAACGCGTCTTCCCGTACAAAAATGGTGTTGATGTAAGTATCTGCATACACCATGTAGCCATTACCTTTAACATAATCAATAAGGGCCGTATTTTTTACGCCGTTACCCGAAGTAGAAAACGAAACGGTTTCAACACACATCACCAGCGGATAATTATTGCTGTAGTCTATTGACTTGATAATCAGTTCATCAATGCCTTCGGCATCTAAATTAAGATATTGGGGAAACAGGCCTTTGGCATGTTCCATGATGATGCCCTGAAGCGTGTGTATGGGCATCTTAATGGTTTTAGTGATGGTGTAATCGCCTTCGTTGATATAAGATTTTGCTTCCTGCTCCGAAAACGTGTTTAAAGTGGGCGATGAGATGATAAAAAAATCCGCTTCACCCTGATGGTCGCCGATACCGATATTTAAATTGATATCCTTTTTCCGGTATTTGCTGAAATTTTTAAAAAGTTCAGGATCAGGCTCAATATTGATTCCGTTGCTTCCGTTTTCATAAAACAGGGCAGTATTGCTTAAATAATAGGGATGGTGCGCGCCCACATCCAGGTAGCTGGGCCGGGCTATTTGCAGCTGATCAAATAAAAACTTAACGATTAAATCTTCTCCGCTTTGTGAGTAGGAGGTTTGCACCCACTTGTTTTTACTTTTCAAACCTGGCAAAATCATTCGCTTATGTAGCTATAAATTAATTGGATAAAATGTTTATAGTGGCCGGCTTCAATGGAGCTTTGTTAAAATCTCTTTCTGAAATCAGGCATGGGCAGATACCGGCGTTATCTCAATCGGCATCGGGTTGAGCACCAGCCCTGAACCGCTGGTACGTATCACACTCTCATTTAAAGATTTAGACGCGATAGGCAGAATGCTGAAATTCGCCGCGTCTTCGATATAATGAAAGGTGCGCTCGTGGGAGGACAATCCCAACACAATTTTATAAGTACCTGAAGAAAAATGAAGGTCTTCTTCCCTGAAAACGGCCTCATATTGTCCCGCTTCCAAATCCGTTTTGCTGCTCCAGGAGGTTCTTAAGTTTACATCAAACTGTGTGCTTAATCCTAAAGCGACAATAAAATCTTTAACATCGCGGTTCAGGGTAAAAAACACCCTTACCTGCCAGCCTTCGCCTGCAGCAAATTCATTGGTGATCTGGCTGTTCAGGTCTTCTACCTGTAATTTTACCGCGTACCCCAAGGCGTCTTCATGATCAACAGGTAACGGGAGGGTAAAAACGGCGGTTCGTGCTTCTGCCCCTTGGAGGTACTGGGTAATAATATCGTCCGTGTTGCCCTGGGCCTGCAGGGTGCCGTTGCTGAGCAACATGGATTTATTGCACAGCTTTTGTATAGCCGACATGTTGTGGCTGACAAACAAAACGGTTCTGCCTTCACCTTTACTCACATCGCCCATTTTGCTCAGGCACTTTTTTTGAAATTCGGCGTCACCTACGGCAAGCACCTCGTCAACAATTAAAATCTCCGATTCAAGGTGGGCGGCTACCGCAAAAGCCAGGCGGACGTACATGCCCGAAGAGTAACGTTTTACAGGAGTATCAATATAGCGCTCAACGCCTGAGAAATCAACGATTTCATCAAACTTGCGTTTTATTTCGGCCCTGCGCATACCTAAAATGGTACCGTTAAGGTAGATGTTTTCGCGCCCGGTCAATTCAGGATGAAAGCCGGTGCCTACTTCGAGCAAGCTGGCTATACGGCCCTTTACTTTTATTGAGCCCGTGGTAGGAGAGGTTACCCTGCTCAAAATTTTGAGTAAGGTGCTTTTTCCCGCCCCATTGCGCCCGATGATGCCGGTAGCATCGCCGCGCTCAATATCAAAGTTCACGTCTTTTAAGCTCCAAACAATGTCGCCTGCGCCCCTGGTCGTCCGGTCATTGGTTTCGCCGATCTTCAAGAACGGATCTTCCTTGCCGCGTATGCGCGCCAGAAAACGTTCCAGATCGCGGGAGATGGTTCCGGTGCCGAAATTGCCGAGCTGGTAGGCTTTAGAAAGATTTTCTACTTTAATAACGGGTGGCATTATACAGTATCGATGAAGTTTTTTTCCACTTTATTAAACGTAATAATACCTGCCATTAAAAGCAGCAGGGTAACAAGGCAATTGTACCCCAGCCAGTACCAACTGAAACTGCCTTTGCCTAAAAAGCCCAGGCGAAAGGTTTCAATTACCGCCGTAACAGGATTGTATTTGACCAGCCAGCTGTAGGCCGGGTATTTAAGCTGAACTTCGGTTAAAGGATAAATTACCGTAGTGGCATACATTAGCAATGGTACCCCGAAAGAAACAATAAATGCAATATCGCGATACTTGGTGGTTACGGCCGATATAATCATGCCGAACCCTAAACCCTGTGCAGCAATCAGCACTATAAGCAAGGGGAACAGCAGTGCATAAAAGTTGGGCATCAGGTGCGCGCCGTTGAAGTCGAACCAAAGGTATACCAGCGCGAATAACGCAAATTGCACCGTGAACCTGATTAAGTTAGATACCACGATACTCAGCGGCATAATCAGCCTCGGGAAATAAACTTTGCCCATCACCCCGGCATTATCCCTGAAAACGGTTGAAGTTTTGTTAAGGCAATCTGAAAAATAATTCCAAATCACGGTGCCGGCCAAATAAAAGAGCGGTTTGGGTATGCCATCAGTAGGAAT
The DNA here is from genome assembly GCA_964241945.1 of uncultured Mucilaginibacter sp. GTDB lineage: Bacteria > Bacteroidota > Bacteroidia > Sphingobacteriales > Sphingobacteriaceae > Mucilaginibacter. The sequence continues at coordinate 4,155 of CAXTCH010000006.1, read as the reverse complement.
GCCTGCTATCCGGCCAAACACGATGGTATAAAAAAATATAGTAATGGCCGGCTGAACAAAAAACCAAACTGGGCCTAATACCGTCTGCTTATAAAATGAAACAAAATCGCGCCGTACCAGCAATACCAGCAAATCGCGGTAAGCCCAGGTGTCGCGTAGTTTTAAGTCAATCAGCTTACTTTGGGATTTTACTTCGTAGTCCCAGTAGCCTGAGTCGAGTTCACTCATGCAATAATAGTTGGTTTAGTTGATGACGGTATTGCAGTTCATTAAAATAAGCAATGCACTTATGCTGTAATGCCTTTCTTCTTTCAAAGCTTAGCGGTTCAGCGAGTTGACGGGTTATGGCTTCCTTCAACGCTTCTGTATCTTCTGGGGCAACGCTTTGCCCCAGTTCACCATGTTTAATGGCATCAACGCTGCCATCGGCATTGCCGCTGATAACCGGCAAACCACAGGCCAGCGCTTCAATAAACACCAGGCCGAACCCTTCTTTTTTGCTGGGCAGTACAAACAAATCAGCCAGCAAAAAATGGTCGGTGAGTTCATGGTCGGGCACAAATCCTATTACCATCATATGCTGCTCTGCCCGGTAATGCTGAATCAGCTGCTGTATACGCCGGTATTCCACGGCATCATACGGACCTGCCAGTATATATTTTAAACGGGGATAATCATCTTTAAGTTCTGCTACGGCCTTAATTACTTGCTCATATCCTTTATATTGTTCCGTAGACGCCAGGCGGGTTAGGGTAAAAATAATCTGGTCGTGGGCGTTTAACTGGTAACGCTCATTCAGGTAAGCCGGTTTGTTGAAGTCGGCAGGCAGGGGCATGCAGGGGTCCAAAGCGTTGTTCAAAACGGTAGTCCGGCGGTTGGCTATCTGGTGCCGGGATATAATTTGCTGCCGGGTGTAAGCGCTGACGCAAAGTATCCGGGTGCATTTAGCAAGCAGCAGCTTTTGGAGTTTGCTGAGCGGCCGCCATACCTCAATGCCATGCGCTATCAGGTATACCTTGCAGGTAGGGTTCAACAGCTTAACCAATACACCCACAACACCCAGATTAATGTGGCTCAACACCAGATGCTGCGTGTGCCTTGCGGCCAGCAATGTTTTAAAAATAAAGGTTAAACGGGCTTTGTTAAACCCTATAAAATTTTCAGTGGGTAGGTATTGGGTAAGTAAAGAGGACGGCGCATCGTACAGTGACCATAAACTGAATTTGGCCTGCTGATTTTTAGCGATATGATATAAGGAATGCCCCAGCGTGCGGGTCATTTTTTGGATGCCGCCGGTGGTGCTGAAGGTTTGCAGCGTAACCAGTAAAATTTGATCAGGCATGCTGCTGTATTTGATAAAGTGCAAAAGCTCTTGACCAGTGTACTTTGCCCTCGCTAAATTGTTGAATTACCTTTTTTGCCTTTGCTGACGAATATAAGCTGCTGTCGCTGATGCCTGCATACTGCTTCATCCACAACTGTAGCGGAAAGGAAAAGCCCATTTTAGGGCGGTTCCAGATGGCCTCGGGTAAAATATCTTTAAAACTATCAACCAGTAGTTTTTTTACCGGTGGCTGCGCAAACCGTAGTTCAGGCGATATGCGGTTAACCGCCTGTGTAAAGTCTTCGTCCAGCAGCGGCACACGCACTTCCAGTCCATGATTCATGCTCATTACATCGGTATCGCGAAGCAGCTGGTTTTGCATGTATAAGTTGGTTTCCAGCCAGCTGGCTTTTGCGGGTCCCTTTAGCCCGGCTGGCACTTGCAGTATATCGTTGAACAAGATTTGTTCCACCTGTTCTTCCGGGGCGTTCAGTAAAGCGGCTACTTCCGATGGTGTAAATATGCCTCGCAGAAACAGGTAATCGGCAACCGCATTATTTTTGCTGAGGAGTGAAATACGGCGGTAAACGTCTTTTTTCAATCCGGCCAGTTTACCAATCAGATTTACCGGCAAATATTTTAACGCAGGAATGTGTTTAATGCGGCGGAACGATGGATAGCCGCCAAACAATTCGTCGCCGCCCAGGCCCGATAATACAGCTTTCAACCTGCTCCTGCTGGCATACCTGCTGATGAACCAGGTATTGATCCCGTCTGTAGTAGGCAAATCCATGCTTTCCATAATTTCGGGAAGGCAGCTTTCAAAGTCCTGATAAGTGACCAGATGTGCATGTACTTTGCCCGAAAGATGGTGGGTAACCGCATCCTGATAAGGCCGCTCGTTATAGGCATCCTCACTAAAATAAATGGAAATGTACTGCAGCTGCTTGTGCTGCTCCTGATGAGCCAGTAACGATATCAGGCTGGAATCAACTCCACCGCTTAAAAACACACCGATAGGGGCATCAGCCAGCAATTGCCGGTTCACCGCTTTACGGAGGGTTTGGCTGATGAGTTCTTCCGCCTCTTTGCTATCGGTGATGATACCGGCGTTTGATGGGAGACTGAATTCCGTGAGTTCATAAGTGCCGGTTGTGTGTTGCCAACGCAAATAACTGCCCTTCGGCAAGCTGAATACGTGCTTTAAGTTGGTGTAAGGTTCCGGGATGTGGCCGTAAGTCAGAAATCTGATCTTCCAGGCTTCATCAGCCTCCGTAGCTATGCCAGCCTGCTTTAACGCCTTTACTTCGGACGCGAAACTGATTTGCCCGCCTTGTATATGATAGTATAAGGGCTTAATGCCGTTGGTATCGCGTACCAGGTAGGTAAGTTGATGCTCAACATCATGCAAAGCAAACGCGAACATTCCTCTGAGCCGTGCAAAGCCGGCTTCGCCCCATAGCAGATACGCCTGAATAATTACCTCCGTATCGGTATCTGAAGCAAACTGAGCGCCTGCACGCTTTAACTCGGCTTTCAGCTCCGGATAGTTGTAAATTTCACCGTTAAAGGTAATCCAAACCCGCTGCTGCACATCGGCCATGGGCTGGTGGCCGCGCGGGCTCAGGTCGATAATAGACAGCCGGCGGTGCCCAAAACACAGCCCGGCGTTGGTATAAAAGCCTTCATCATCAGGGCCTCCATGCTGTAAGGCATGGCACATCAATGCAGTTTTGTGCTGCATTTCCTGGGCTGTTAACTGTTTACTGATGATGCCTGCTATCCTGCACATACCTTACCTCATGGCGCAGCTTCGCCTCGTAAGTCACAACCTTCGGTTGTAACTGGATGAAAGTCTGCAGCTTTTGTTGCTGTTAAAATTATATTTTTTGCCGCTCAATTAATGAAGCAGCCACATAAATTATTATCGAGTAACCTGTATCACCCATCCGCAGGGCCAGCTGTTTTTGCGAGCGGTAGGCAACCACTTCGGCGATTAAACCTTTAAGCGGGCCGGCTTTTATTTTAATCTGCTCGCCGGGCTGCAACGCCTCCTCGGTTATTTCCAGCTCATACGGGCTGGATAACAGCAGTTTTAAATCCTGTATATAGCGCTCGGGAATGGTGGCCGTTTTCCCCGAAAAATAAATAAACCGGGCAATGCCCCTGGTCATCAGCACCTCAGTTTTTTCGCTTTCGGTAACATACACAAACAGGTACGATTTAATAAAGGGCTCATTCACCCACTTTTTGCGGTCGCTCCACTGTTTTAGCTGGCGTTGCAGGGGTAAATAAGCCTGTAAACCCTTGGCCGTTAAAGCTTCAAAAGCCTTTTTTTCAGCCCGTGGATGGGTACAAACCGGGTACCATTTGCGTGCGTCAGCGGCCGTAGGCATCGTTCTTATCCTGTTATTTAAACCATTGGGTTACATCCCACCATTTGGGTTTCTTATCTTCCACGTAATACCCCGAGCCGCTGTAACCCGAATAATCGGAATAATAGTAATAGCGGCTGCCGTAATTCTCGCCGGTAAACTTTGTGGTGTAATACCTCGAATGCAGCAAATCTTCTTCATAAGCATTCAAAATAATAACCGTATTATTTAACTGATATTCAGCAGCTACGCGCTGCGGTATGGTAGCCGCATAGTATTTGGACTTGCCCGAACGGATCACAAACACATTGATATCACTTAAACGTATCAGCGGCACCGAATCGGACACCAGGCCGATAGGGGCTGTATCCACCATCACTACATCATAGCGGGTTTTTAACTCGTCAATCAGCTGCCGCATTTTTTCACTGTGTAACAATTCGGACGGGTTAGGGG
>CAXTCH010000005.1:11474-24302 GCA_964241945.1 uncultured Mucilaginibacter sp. | reverse complement strand
TATACCGATGGCTATTACACCCTCAAAAATTTTCCCTTTCAAAGCGGCGACACTACTTTACCCGAATTAAAAATCCATTATATCACTTTCGGCAAGCCGGCTATTAACAGCAGTGGTCAGGTTACCAATGCGGTGCTGATTATGCATGGTACCGGCAGCAGTTGCCGGGGTTTTCTTACGCCCTCTTTTGCAGGAGTGCTGTTTGGCAAAGGGCAGCTGCTGGATGCGGCTAAATATTATCTGATTTTACCCGACGGCATAGGGCACGGCCAGTCGGACAAACCCAGCGACGGCCTGCGCATGCGGTTTCCAAAATATAATTATGCCGACATGGTGCAGATTTATTACCGCCTGCTTACCGAGCATTTAAAAATAAACCACCTCCGCTTATGTATGGGCACCTCAATGGGCGGCATGCACACCTGGATGCTGGGTTATTTGCACCCCGGTTTTGCTGATGCCTTGCTGCCCTTAGCCAGCCTGCCGGTACCCATTGCAGGCCGCAACCGCATGATGCGTAAAATGGCTATCAATTTAATCGAAGCCGATCCGCAATGGCAGGGCGGTAATTATACCCACGAACCGGCTTTGGGCCTTACCGCTGCAGGCTCGTCCTTATTTTTTATGGGCAGTAGTCCGCTGCAATTGCAAAAGCGGGCGCCCACCCGTCAGCAAGCTGATACCCTGACGGCTGCTTTGCAAAAAGGCTTTACTGCTATGGATGCCAACGACCTGATTTATCAGTTGGATGCTTCACGGGATTATAACCCTGAGCCTTACCTTTCACAAATCAGCGCCCCGCTGTTTGCTATTAATTCAGCGGATGATCAAATCAATCCGCCCGAGCTGGGCATTATGGAAAAAGAAATAAAAAAAGTATACAAAGGCCGCTACATACTGCTGCCCATTACCGAATTAACGCAGGGGCACGGCACCAATTCCTTACCCGCGGTGTGGGGCAGTTATTTAAAAGAGCTTTTGCAAATCAGTGAGCCGGTTTATAGTACGCACCTGCATTAAGCTTAAACCGCTACCTTACTGCGTTACTTTTTTATGCGTCAAATTAGCCTGCACTTTCGTCTGTACAGTTTGCATGTATTCCTTTGCATCCCGCTGGGTAGAAATTTTTTTGAAATGAGCCAGTATAGCCGGATGCTCCGCCTGGGGCGATACTTTCAGATCGCTTTGCAGGGCGGCGTGTAAAAACCCCGGCAAACTGCCCTTATTAGCCGAACCGGGTTTAGCCGAGCCGGCAGCTTCTTCTTCAGTTACCAGGTGCGGCTGCAAAGGTACCACCGCATCAGGAAGCACGTAAGGCGCATCGGTACGTGCAGTTTTAAGTGTAAGCAACGGCAGCAGATGATTGGCATGTGCATCCCGCTGGGTAAGCGGCTGAAAGTTAAATAATTTGGCCAGCGTTGCCGGCACTGAAGCATGGTCATACAGCCGGTGGTCAATCACATTTCTGGCAATCCAGGGCGACACCACAACAGCCGGTACCCGTACACCATATTGTGTAAAATCAAACCCATATTGATTGATACCGGGTGGGTTAAGTAGGGTATCGCCGGGAGCAATGGCAGCAGGCGGCGCCACATGGTCATAAAAACCGCCATGTTCGTCCCACAAAATCAGCAGCATGCTTTTTTCCCAGATGGGCGATTTGCGTAAAACTTCATATACCTGTTTTATTAATAATTCGCCGCCGGTAATGTCATCCAAAGGGTGCTGTGAGGTGCCGCCTTTATAGGTATTGTTGAGGATGTTGCCATAACTGGGTTCAATAAAAGTATACAGGTAAGGGTAGGGCTTGTCGCAAACATCCTGTTCAAAGCCGCTCATGGCATGGGTATCCCAACTATGGATACCTTTCAGCGCAGCCACATTAGGGAATGAGTCATTCAAAAACCGGTCGCCCCGGTATAATCGCCAGGGCGATTTATATTGGTTCAGCCGGTCAAACACGGTTCCATGCTGAAACCGGATACCCGAAACTCCCTCCCATGCGGCAACCTCGCCCATAGTCGGACTATGATCAAGCGCGCCCGATGAAGCAGCATGTACAAAGAACCGGTTAGGCCAGGTAGGTCCGGGTATTGACGAAAACCAATGATCACAAACCGCAAATTCACGGGCCAGTGCATTCAGCACAGGCAGTTGCTCAGGCCCGAAGCATTTCATAATTTCACCGGCATCGGCATGCGCCTGTACCTCTTTTGCCGGCATGGAAGCTGCATAGCTGGCCACAAAGCCGCTGTTGTTCACAGAGGGGTAAGGGCTTCCTTTGTGATAAACTGCCCCATGACCGGCCAACTGGCCAAGCGTATCGGTAAATTCATGACCGGGATCGACAGGCATGTTTATCCCAGTCGGGTGCTTTACTGAGAATGACTGGCCTTTATAACTGTTCTGTTCATTGCCGGTTAATCCGTTAACCCGGGTAGCCTGACCTGAAACGGCATCTGTCCCGGTAATACCGGAGAAGCCCAGCAAATGATCAAATGAATGATTTTCCAGCATCAGCACAAACACATGCTGAACAGGCTGCGTACCGGTAAATTGCTGAGCCATAAGAGGTTGATTTAGTTACTAAGCTATAAAAACCATTCAATGAAAACAAATTAACTTTAAGAATAAAACATTAATGTAAAGGAATTTTCAGTTTAACCGGCAGGGCAAAGCGCTATGCTGAGTATCTGAAAATTTATATTTTATTCCTGTTAATTTGAAGATCAGGAAAGCGATGATGTTTCTTTAAAATAATTACCTGCATTCTGTATTTTAAACTTGACATTGTCGGCATACATTATATTTTTGTGAAATTTTTAATAAATGATGCATTATTTTAAAATTATAATGTAAAAATTAAAGATAGTTATACATATTGCCTGCTATCTATTAACTAATCCCGCATTATTATTCATAAAACTTATATATTTATCGAATTAATCACAAACAATGGCTAAACTTGAATACATCTGGCTGGATGGTTACAAACCCACCCAAAACCTTCGCAGCAAAACCAAAATTGAAAAAGATTTCAGTGGTAAATTAGAAGACTGCCCTATGTGGAGCTTCGATGGTTCATCTACCCAGCAAGCACCAGGCGGCTCATCTGATTGTGCTTTAAAACCGGTATATATCATCAAAGATCCGCAACGTAAAGACGCTTACCTGGTAATGTGCGAGGTATTACTGGCCGACGGCACTCCGCATGAGTCAAATGGCCGCGCTACTATTGAGGATGACGACAATGACTTTTGGTTTGGCTTTGAACAGGAATATTTTCTGTACAATCCCGAAATTAATAAGCCGCTGGGATTCCCGGTGAATGGCTATCCTGCGCCGCAAGGGCAGTATTATTGCTCGGTAGGTGCCCTGAACGCTTTTGGCCGCGATATTGTGGAAGAGCATTTGGATGCCTGCCTGGAAGCCGGCCTGAATGTTGAAGGCATTAATGCTGAAGTAGCAGCCGGACAGTGGGAATTTCAGATTTTTGCCAAAGGCGCTAAAGAAGCCGGTGACCAGATTTGGGTTGCCCGTTACCTGCTGGAAAGAATCGGCGAAAAATACGGAGTATCAGTAAACTGGCATTGCAAACCACTGGGCGATTTGGACTGGAATGGTTCGGGTATGCACGCCAACTTCTCAAACACGGTTCTGCGTACAGCTGGCAGCAAAGAAGTTTACGATAAAATTTGCGAAGCTTTCCGCCCGGTAATTGCCGAGCATATTGCGGTTTATGGTGCTGATAACGACAAGCGCTTAACCGGCAAACACGAAACCGCTTCAATTCACGACTATAGCTATGGCGTATCTGATCGTGGCGCTTCTATTCGTATACCGTTGGCTACGGTGCAAAAAGGCTGGAATGGTTACCTTGAAGACCGTCGCCCTAACTCAGCCGCCGACCCTTATAAGGTAGCCGCCCGCATCATTAAAACAGTTAAATCTGCGGATGTATCTGCATAAGTAAACTCAAAAAAATAAAATAAAGCCCGTTGGTGTAGCCACCAACGGGCTTTATTTTATTAAATTACCTGTTGTAACACTTAAAGCTCTGTTTACTGACCTTATACAAACAATTTACCGCAAGGAATAAGATATAAGTTTAAACGGCAACTATTATACTATTACTCAATACAGGGCACACTTATTTAATCAACAGTTATCTGCATATTTACCTGAACTTTTATTTATTTCACTTAACCCCAATGAGTTGTTAGCACTCATGGCAATAGTGTAAATATCACACCACAATTGAAAACCGCGTACAAATTTGTTGCGTAGATACCGCACAATTCAGCATACACACACTTGTTTTTCATGAATACGCAGGACACTGATACAGCCGTTAAAGCACCATCTGTGATAGATGTAAAGAAGGCTTCAAAACGGGCCAAACAATTAGGCTACATGGCTATAGTTACCGGCTTGGTTATCGGTGCGTATTATTTTACCATCGGCCTGATGGGTTCGGCCTATATCGACTTCGGCTTTTCATTGTCCTTAAGCCTGGTGCTGGTTTTTCATGAGATAAATATCATCCGAAAACTGCAATTTTATGTGGTATTGGTAATTAACCTGCTGCTGGTATTTACTGCCGTTATGGAAGGCACAGCAGCGGGCCAGTATATGTACTTTTTCCCTTTGCTGGTATTTATCCCCTGCATTGTTGACTTTAAAACACTTACCAACCGCGAGATAATAGGCTACTATGCCTTATCAATCTTTTGCTTTATTATTGCTACGGCCACCGGGTACCTGCACCGTCCCTATGAATACATTAGTGCGGCTATGTACCACCAGATATTTGTTACCAATACCATAATGGCATTTGTAATTACCAACGTATTTGCATTCGCCTATACCTACTTTGAGCATAAATACATTAACCGTATTGTAGAAGGTAAAAATAATGCGGTAGCCTCACGCACCCGCTTTCTGTCAACTATGGGGCACGAATTGCGCACACCGTTAAACGGTATCATCGGCGCTATTAACGTATTAAAAGAGGAAGGCAAGATTGATGAAAGCAACCAGTATTTTCAAATTTTGAAATACTGCTCGGATCACATGCTGAAACAGGTAAATGACATACTGGATTTTAACAAGATTGAAGCCGGCAAACTTGAAATCCGCCCGGTAAAGGTTAACCTGAAGCAACTGCTGGACAACGCCACCCTGCCTTTTTATAATCACTTTGAGGAAAAAAAGCTGCAGCTTAAAATTGAAGTTGACCCGCGGCTGAATGCAACCGTGCTGGCCGATGATATCCGGTTGATACAGATTTTAAACAATCTTTTGTCTAATGCCCTGAAATTTACTACGGATGGCTTTGTAAGATTGAAAGTAAGTGTTGAAGAAAGTACTGAGGAAAATTTAAAAGTAAACTTCAGCGTGTTTGATACCGGCATGGGCATTGACGAAGAAGACCAGCAGAAAATATTTTATGGCTTTTGGCAGGTATACGATCAAAACACCCGTTATATCAATGGTACCGGCCTGGGCCTTACCATTTGTGTGCGGTTGCTGGACATGATGAACAGCAAACTAAACCTGGTAAGCAAAAAGAATTATGGCAGTGAGTTTTCTTTTGACATCAATTTTGAGCGCCACATAGAAGATAATATTATTAGCATGTATCCGGCAGCGCCGGAAACCAACGACCTGAGCGGTAACCGGGTATTGATTGTGGAGGATAACATGATTAACATGATGATTGCCAAAAAAACACTGAGCGGCCTGAAAGCCCAGTTTACCACCGCCACCAACGGGCAGGAAGCGCTGGACGCTTTAGCTAAAGATGCTGCCTACAATATCGTCCTGCTTGATTTGGAAATGCCGGTGATGAACGGCTACGAAACCATAGGCCACCTGCGCGAACTTTACCCGCACCTGCCGGTACTGGCCTTCACCGCTTCATTGGTTGATCAGCAAATGCTGAGCGATTTAGTGGCCGGTGGATTCTCCGATGTTATTTTAAAACCCTTTCAGCCACATCAATTACTGTCACAAATTAAGGAGTATGCGGTAACTCAGAACGAAGCCCTGCTGCAAAGTGTGCCGGTATAGCTATTATCCGGGCTTAAGTATAAGGAATCAAATTATTCCGGGAAGACGCTCGGACCAACATCAGCCTTATCACTGTTTCCCCAAATAAATTTTCCTCGCCAACTTATAATAATTAAATAAATAGTTATAATTGTTTATCAGGCCGCAAGCTTTATTAAATTGCGGCTGCCAATTATAACCATCTATTATTTTTTATTATGAGAATAGCTATGCTGGGCTCCGGCTTTATTGCACGCTTCTATGCGGATTCGCTTGCCGGGCAGCGCAGAAAAGACACCTTGCACCTGGTGTACTCGCGCAGCGAAGAGCGGGGCAAAAAATTTGCGGCCGACTATAACCTGCCTCACTACACCACCAACCTCGAAGAAGCCGTTAATCACCCGGAAATAGATGTGGTGGTCATCGCTTTATCCAACGATTTACACCTGCCCGCCGTTGAAGCCTGTGCCAAGGCCGGCAAGCACGTGCTTTGCACCAAACCTTTGGGCCGTACCGGCGCTGAAGCAAAGCAAATGCTGGAAATGGTGGAAAAAGCCGGCATTATGGGTGGTTACCTCGAAGACTTATGTTATACGCCAAAATTCCTGAAATCTTTAGGTATTGTACAATCAGGCGGCCTGGGCCGCATTTTGTGGACCAAATCGCGCGAAACGCACCCCGGTCCGCATAGCGATTGGTTTTGGAATAAAGAGCAATCGGGCGGCGGAGCTATTGTAGATTTAGGCTGCCATTGCATTGAAATAGGCCGGAGTTTTATCGGCAAGCACATTAAACCTGTAGAGGTAATGTGCTGGGCAGCTACCCAGGTACACCCTATTGATGCTGAAGATAATGCGGTAGGCATGGTTAAATATGCCAACGGCGCTATCGGGCAGTTTGAGGTAAGCTGGTGCTTCAGGGGCGGTATGGACTTACGCGATGAAGTGATGGGCACTGAAGGTACCATTTGGCTCAACAACTTTTTGCGTACTGGATTTGATGTATTTACCACCGGCAAAGGCGGCTACGTAGCCGAGAAAGCCGAAAGTAATACCGGCTGGTTGTTCCCGGTAGGCGATGAAGTGCATGAGTTGGGCTATAGCCATATGTTTACCGAAATGTTTGACTGCATTGAGGCCGGCACTCAGCCTGCCGAGAATTTTTACGACGGCTATGTGGTCAATTCCATCATTGATGCGGCCTACCGCTCCGCCAAATCAGGCCGGTGGGAGCCGGTACAACTGGACGACTGGCGCGGCGATACCGATACCAGCGCCGAAGCAGAATTTAACAGTTATGATGAACAGTATTACCTGATTAAAGAGGAAGTACTGCCCAATGGCGAAAAGAAACTGATTTTGAAAGATAAAAAGACTGGCGAAGTCATCCGCCGGGATATTTAAACGGCCGGCTATGCAGATAGTTAAATTTGACAGTCCGGCTGCGCTGGATAACGCTTGTGCCGGTTTTATGGCGGATATATTGCAGCGTCAGCCACAAGCCCTGTTTTGTCCGGCCACCGGCAGCTCCCCTACCGGGGCGTACCAGCAACTGGTAGCCAGGAAAAATGATTTTGATGCTGCCGGCATTAAAATCATCAAACTGGATGAATGGGCCGACCTGAACATGCAGCACCGGGGCACCTGCGAAACTTACCTGCAGCAACACCTGCTGCAACCTTTGGGCATTGCAACCGACAATTATATTGCCTTTAACAGCGAGGCTACCGATGCGCAGAACGAATGCGCACGTATTCAGCATTACCTGAATGAGCACGGGCCTATTGATTTGTGCATTTTAGGCTTGGGCCTGAACGGCCATATCGCCTTTAATGACCCGGCCGAGGCCCTGCAGCCGGGCGTACATCTGTCCACGTTATCTGAGGCCTCATTGGCGCACCCGATGGTGCAGGATGCAGAGGCAAGTTTAAGCCATGGTTACACATTGGGCATGGCAGATATTTTACAGTCAAAAACCCTCTTGTTAATAGTAAACGGCCGGCACAAGCACCTCATTTTTCAGCAACTGCTGAAGCAGGAAGTCAGCACACAGCTGCCTGCCTCCTTTTTGTGGCTGCATGCCAATGCCTGGTGTTACTATTGTGAGGATTAATTATTTCAAATAACACGGCATGGCCATTCATATCATTTCGGGAAAAGGAGAACAGCAGCATACGTATGATGCTATTGTGGTAGGGTCGGGTATCAGTGGTGGCTGGGCAGCCAAAGAACTGTGCGAGCGCGGATTAAAAACCCTGGTGCTGGAACGCGGCCGCAATATTGAGCATATTAAAGATTATCCTACGGCTACCAAAGCCCCCTGGGAATTTCCGCACCGTATTGCCGAGCCGCTGGCTGTTACCAAAGCCAACCCGGTTATCAGTAAATGCTATGCCTACGGCGAGGATACGCATCATCTCTTTGTAAAAGACGCCGAGCACCCTTATATACAGGAAAAACCTTTCGACTGGATACGGGGCTACCAGGTAGGCGGCAAATCCATTATGTGGGGCCGGGCCTGCCAGCGCTGGAGCGATTTTGAATTTTCGGCTCCGCAGCGCTATGGCTATGCAGTTGACTGGCCCATCCGTTATGCGGATATTGCCCCCTGGTACTCGCATGTGGAAAAATTTGCCGGCATCTGCGGCGACAAGGACGGATTAGAAGCTGCGCCAGACGGCGATTATCTGCCTCCCTTTGAGTATAGCTGCGTAGAGGCTGAAATTCACCGTAAACTCAGCGCACATTATAAAGACCGTTTTATGGCACGTGCACGCTGGGCACATTTAACCCATCCGCAGCCCATACACCTGGAGCAGGGCCGGGGGCAGTGCCAGGCACGTAACCTCTGTACCCGGGGTTGCCCCTTCGGTGGTTATTTCAGTTCTGTATCTTCTACATTACCCTGGGCGGGAAAAACCGGCAACCTCAGCATCCGGCCACATTCAGTGGTACACTCCGTTATTTACGATGAGCAAAAAGGCAAAGCTACCGGCGTGCGCATCATTGATGCGCTTACCCATGAAACTACCGACTATTTTGCCAAGGTCATCTTTTTGAATGCTGCCTGCCTGAATACGAATCTGATTCTGCTGAACTCTACTTCCGGCCGCTTTCCGAACGGTTTTGGTAATGACAACGGCTTATTGGGTAAATATATCGCCTTCCAGAACTACCGGGCCAGCGTATATGGCACTTATGAAGGTTTTGAAGACCGCTATTTCTGGGGCCGTAACCCGGCCAACCCTTTCATTGCCAATTACCGGAATTTGCACAAACAGGATACCGACTTTTTAGGCGGTTACCTTACTTTCGTATGGGCCACCCGTACTGCTTTAGGTGCCGGTAATGTACCGGATAATATTGGCGGTGATTATAAAGATGCCATTACCGAACCAGGCCCGTGGCGGGCCTGCATGTACATGCAGGGTGAAACCATACCAAAAGAAAATAACCATGTGCGATTGAGCACTGACCATAAAGACCCCTGGGGCATTCCGCAGTTGATTACTTCAGTGGGTTATGATGACAATGATGAGCGAATGGTGAAAGACTTTTTGACCCAAAGCGCCGAGATGCTCAGGGTTGCCGGTGTAAAAAATATTGTTCAGCATGATTCCAAACAGGCGCCCGGGCTTGACATTCACGAAATGGGCGGCTGCCGTATGGGTAATGACCCCAAAACGTCTTTACTGAACGGCCACAACCAGTTTCATTTATGTAAAAACGTATTCGTTACTGATGGGGCTTGCATGACCAGTACCGGTAATCAAAGCCCGTCTATATTGTATATGGCCTTTGCGGCACGGGCCGCCAATTTTGCAGCCGATGAATTACAAAAAGGAAATTTAACATAACCCTCTACTTCCATGACCAGCAGACGATCTTTTATCAAAAACAGCGGCTTATTAGCCTTAACTGTCCCCTTCGCTAAGCTTTCCGCATCTTCGTTTATAGCACCGGCTAAAATTCAGGCCTTTGGTATTCAGTTATACATGGTGCGCGATGATATGGGCAAAGATGCCGTGGGTACCCTGAAGCAGTTAGGCCGGATGGGCTACACCCAGATGGAAAGCTACGGTGGCGACAAAGGCATGTTTTGGGGCATGAGCAATGTAGAGTTTAAAAAGGCAGCTGGCGATTATGGGTTAACCTTAATCTCTTCGCATTTTAATGATGACGACGTTCCGTTTGAAAAAAAAAGCGGAGCAAGCCGCCGAGATTGGCATGAAATATTTGATTTGCCCCTGGAAAGGCCCGCAAAAATCCATTGATAATCTTAAGCGCTTTGCAGAGGAGTTTAACCAGCGCGGCGAAATATGCCATAAGCATGGCCTGCGCTTTGTTTACCACCCGCACGATTATCCTTACCGCCCGGTTGATGGTCAGTTACCGATTGACGTATTACTCCACAATACCGACCCTAAACTGGTAGATTTTCAGATGGACTTTTATTACACTGTGCACGAGGGCAAAGACCCCTACAAATACCTTACCCAATATAAAAACCGTTTCCGCCTGTGCCACATGCGCGATGTGATGAAGGGAAAAGGCACCTTACCCGCAGGCAGCAAAGAAGAACCCGCCTGCGATTTGGGCAAGGGCATCATCAACTATCCGCATCTGCTGAATGTAGCCCTGCACAACGGGGTTGAATACTTTTTTGTGGAGCAAACCACTAATATTGATGAAACGGCATTGCAAAGCGCCGCAATTAATGCCAAATATTTGAAAAATTTAAAATTGGTATAATTGCCGGTTTCTGAAATTTCTCACTATGCCTCCGCTTAATATTAAAACGCCCGGTGTGTATATCAACGAAGGAAACGCCTTCCCTTCCTCTGTAGTTGCCGTTCCTACGGCAGTGCCGGCATTTGTCGGGTATACGCCGCAGGCGGCTTATCAGGGTCAATCGTACCTGAATAAAGCAGTTAAAATATCTTCTTTTGCGGATTTTAAATCATTTTTTTGCTACCCTGATCCGCCTGATGCCACAGCAAAACAGTACCAGCCGCAGTACTATTTAAGCCAGCAAAGCAACGCCTCGGGCAGCAATGCGGTTACTATAAATGATATCACTTACGC
The DNA here is from genome assembly GCA_964241945.1 of uncultured Mucilaginibacter sp. Classification (GTDB taxonomy): domain Bacteria; phylum Bacteroidota; class Bacteroidia; order Sphingobacteriales; family Sphingobacteriaceae; genus Mucilaginibacter. The sequence goes on along the minus strand of CAXTCH010000005.1, from coordinate 13,164 downwards.
TGTACTTTCTGATGCCGGCACCGTTTATTACCTGTATAACAGCGTACAGCTTTTTTACCAAAACGGCGGAGGTGATGCTTACATCGTGTCGGTAGGCACCTACGGCCCTGCTTCCGGAGTTCCTATACCATTTGGTACGCAGGTATTCAACCCCAATGTGTTGTTAGCTGATTTACAGCGGGGCTTATCTGTTTTATTACAGGAGCAGGAGCCTACTTTATATATCTGTCCCGAAGCTACCTTACTCACTTTTGCCGAAAATGGTACACTAATGCAGCAGATGCTGGCTCAATGTGAGCAGATGCAAACGGCCATGAGCCTGCTGGATATTACGGACGGCAAAGATCCGGATCCGGCTTCCTGCCAGAAAGTTATTGCTACGTTCAGAAATAATACCGGGACGGATCATCTTGACCGCGGCGCTGCTTATTACCCCTTTATTGGTACCAATGTGATGCAATTTACCGATATTGATTACACCAATCTTTTCGGCGGTGATGTAAAACAGCTGGCACCCCTCATTAATTCCCCCTCTCAGCCAGATGCGGCTACGGCGGCAATTTTAATTGAGATATTGAATTCAAAGCCTTCCCGTTCAACCGTATTGCAATACCACCAGGCGTTGCTGAACGCCAATCCTGTTTATAAATCTATTATTGAATCTGTTTTAGCCGACGTAAACCTGCTGCCGCCGAGCGGCGCCATGGCCGGTGTAATGCATACTGTGGACAGCCAAAATGGGGTATGGCAAGCGCCTGCTAATGTTGCTATAACAGGCGTTACCTCATTGCCCATAAATCTTTCTGACAACCAGCAGGCCGGCTTAAATGTGGATGTCGTTACCGGAAAATCCATTAATGCGATACGTTCTTTTCCCGGCCGGGGCATATTGGTCTGGGGGGCTCGAACACTGGATGGCAACAGCAATGACTGGCGGTACATCTCGGTACGAAGAACCGTTACAATGATTGAGCAGTCGTGCAAGCTGGCCGCGCGGGCTTATGTGTTTGCACCTAACACAGCGAATACCTGGTCAGCGGTTAAGGCCATGATCGAAAACTTCCTGACTAATATATGGAAACAGGGCGGCCTGACGGGTGCCAAACCCGAAGACGCCTTTTGGGTGCAATGCGGCCTGGGAACTACCATGACGGCTGACGATATTCTGAATGGTATAATGAATATACAAATGGCAATAGCAATGCTACGTCCGGCAGAGTTTACTATAATCTCCTTTCAGCAACAAATGCAGAAATCTTAAAAAAAGAAACCACCTTACGGGGCAGTTTCCCTTTTTGTAAGATATAATGCTCAATTATTTACTATACACCGTTTGTAAATAGTCAGCCACTGATACCGGTTTGTGGCCGAGCAGGTTTTCCAGGTGAGTGGTAACCTGTTCAAACTCACCCTCGCGCGTGGCTTTGGCAAAGCCGCCTGATAGGGTAACTATCTCGACAGGTACACCGGCCTGGGTTAATGTAGTCTTGAATTCTTCGTCCGCTGGCGAAACATAGGTAATGGTTTCACCGGTAATTTGGGAAATGACTCCGGCAATCTCGTTCCAGGATACCGCTTCGGCTCCGGTCAACTCGATAGATTGATTATCATATTTACCCGATTCATCCAATAACACCGCAGCGCCGGCTTTTGCAAAATCGGTGCGCAGCGCAAAAGCGGTTTTACCTTC